>DYBL01000075.1 GCA_019418625.1 Clostridiales bacterium
CCATCACATCGTCCAGCGCCTCGCCCAAGATGGAATTGATGGTAAAAGTGATGTCGTTGGCGTTCTCTACGATAGCAGTTTCGCTGTTGAGGACAGGCTGTTCCGTGTCCGCCGGCGAAAAGGCATTGATCAAACCGCCGAAAATCAGCCCGGGCAGCATCAAAACAAACAGGACCGGCAACAGAAGCAAAATGACAATAACGGCAACGATCTTGCCGATATGCTTGCGCCCGGCCCAGACTGCCCCGGCCACGGCTCCATAGGGACCGCCGGCGGCAGCGCCCTTGGCCGCTCCGGAAATCGCCTTGCCGGCCTTGATGGCGCCCTTGACCGTATGTGCTGCGGAGGCCGCAGTGTCTACCGTTTCAGCAAAGCTGTCCTTGTGTTCTTCAGCCATCAGATCTTATCCTTTCGTTTGGGGGTGGGAGGCAGTTTCTTCACGATGGACTCGTTATAGGCAATCGAGCCGTCCGGCGCCATGTAGGGCGTCTTGTCCACTGCGTCCACTGCATACTGCTTATACCAGGCGGTGCCGTCTACTGCATGAACGGTCGTGTACTGGCCCTCCGGCGCAACATACTGGTCCGCATGGTACATACCGAAGGCAATGCCCTCCGGGTGTTCCGGAGTGACCTCTGTGCCGGTGATGCGACCGCCGCCGATCTCGACATTCTGATAGGTGGGGATATTCTCTGCCCCAGCCCCCAGTGCCGTGTGGCCCATATAGGAGTGCAGGGCTTCAACGGCCTTTTCACCAGTGATCGAGCCCATTTGGGTGATGTTCCCGGTAGCCACGGAACCGATGACATTATTGGCGAAACTGCCGCCCTTGCTTACCGAGGAAGAATAAATGTGGCCGCCGACACCGCCAGCAGCACCACCCACAAGACCGCCGAGGCCGGAAGGCTTGGCGTCCGAGGGCGTTGTGGCCGTCTTGATGGCGTTGTTCGTGACATTCCGCTTGATTACGCCTGCCAGACCGCCGCTGGCAAAGCCTGCGCCAAACCCGGCGCCGCCCCGGCCGCCTCCACCGCTGGCATTGACATGGGTGGAACTGCTGCTGCGGCCGCCGCCAAAGTGGTGGCTAGAAAAGTTCTTAAAGCCGCCGATACCCTTGGCCGCAATCATGGCCTCAGCCAGCATACTGCCGCCGGTGTGGCCTACATTGACGCCCAGGCTTGCCATGAACGAGTCGATTTTCTGCGATACCTTCAAGAAGCCTATCGCGCACATGAACCAGATCAGGACATTGCCGGAAATCGTCTCCTTGCCCACAGCGTCCACCTGGGCCTGCACCTCTTCCTCAGAGATGGCAAAGGCCGGCTGGCAGAACAGGCAGGATAGGGCCGCAACCATCAGCGCGAGGAATAGAATTTTCTTTAATTTTTTCAAAGCGCCCCTCCTTACAAAGAGAGCGGATTGGCAATAAAGGAGCCAACCATGCTCGTGAACAGGCGCAGGCACCAGGCGTTCATAATCAGCAGAAAGATCTGCCCGCCCAGCATCCGGCACCAGGATTTCCAAATGTTCGATGTGGTCTGGCTTGCGCCCATCGAAAAAGCGACCGGCGCCGTATAGACCAGCACGCCCAGCAGAACATACCGTTCGGCCGCCTCCAGCAGCAATTTCAGATAATTCCAGGCCAAGATGATGACGAGGATCAGGGTGATCAGCGCAACAGCGCCATTAGCACAGACGCCGATGATCACCAGCATGACCGAGTTAAAATCGGCAAAGCTGAGGGGCGGCAGCTCCGAATCCATGATCCAGCGGTACGGCGTGCCGCCGATGGTCAGGACAATGTTGACGATTTCATCGGAAAAGAGCGCCAGCAGGATGAAAATGACCGACCGGATGCTCAATTTGACCGGATCTTCCGCCTCGATTCCTGCACCCAGGCCGAAGTTTTTGAACAGCTGCCAGACCCAATTCAGCAGGATAATGCCAACAGCCAGCGCCACAAAGACGCTATACATCGTTTCGGCAGCGGGAAAGTACCGCAGAAAAACAGCCATGTCACAGCCCAGAGCGCCCAAAACCGAAGTGGTCACCAGGTCAAGGCCGGCCATTACCTGCTCCGCGATCCATTCAACGATGCCATCCAGGATACCCATAGCTTACGCCTCCTTCCAGTGGGTATATTGCGGCGGCCATCAGCCTGTCCACTGACCACCAGAGAACAGAGGCGTCACATAAGCCATGATGAATCCGAGACCATTGAGGACGGCCCAGGTAATGCAGATGCGCTTCAGCCACGCCCGGCTCTCATCGACTGTCCGGCCGGAGCGCGAAAAGTTCATAAGCAGAAGCGCCACCGAGGCGGTCACGATGGCCGCAATGGTGGAGATGGCGAGAATCTGCGTGTAGACATCCTGCATAATTTCCTTGGCCTTCGTCCAAACATCGGTTGCAGCAAATGCCGGCTGACAGAACATCATCGCCATCATCACACAGAGGAACGCCGTATAGGCGATCCGGCCGATGGAAACTCGACGAGGCGGGCTGCTGTCATCTTCCCGCCGCTGCTGTTGAGGAATTTTCAGTTTTTTCAATTTTGCGGACCTCCAATCCAAATGTGATGTTCATTGCTCAAAAAGCAAAGAAGGAGCCCGCATCCGTTGTGCAGATGTGGACTCCTTCTCAGGCCAAAGACCGTTTGGGCAGCAAAAAAGCACCTCGAAAAAGGTGCTGTTCACTGCCTGTATTCAGTTTTGGGTGCAAGTTTGAGCATATTCAGTCTAACACATAGGGATTTACGGCTCAAGGGCAGGAACGCGCCAATTTCAGTCCCGAATTGTGCCAATTACTTGCCCGCCTGTTTCTCGGAGGATTTCGGCTCCGGGAAGAACTGCTCCAGCACATCCAGACTGTCCTTGGAGGTATAGCCCCATAGCACAGAACTGAGGGCTTCAATGGCCTCCCGCCGCTTGCGGTAGTAGGTGCGGAAGGAGATGTCCCGGATATGTGGGCGCAGGTTCTCGATGATTTCCTCCACATTCTTCAGCTGCTGGGGAGAGAGGAAGGAGTAGTACAGCAGCCAGTAATACGCCTCGCCGTTCTTATGGCGGGTGCGGAGCAATTCGACTGCCGAATCCAGGAGTTTCAGCATCTTGTGGCTGCGCTCAATGCACTTGGCATGGTGCTCAATGTCGCTCCCGTTCAGGTCTGCGCCGGCCAGGTAGACGGAATCCAGAAATTCCTCGATGGAAGTGCCGTATTCGATCTCGAACTTGGCCCGCACATGCTGGACGGAAATCTCCAAGCTCCAAACCACGTCGCGATATTTTTTCAGCAGTTTCCAGGTATCATGGTACAGAGGGTTCTCTGCGACATCTTTTTCAACAAATTTCTTCATGGTAAGACCTCCTGTTCAATTCTCCACCGAAGGAGAGAGTGTAAGTTCAAAAGTGGTGACCTGCTTGTTCCCGCACAGAACAGCAAGGCCGAAACGCAGCAGGGATTGCTCTCGCGCGCGGGGAAGTAAATCTTCCCGGCAGTCGCCCGATAAGGGATATAACTTGTAGCGAGAGAGCGGGCAGCCAAAGCACGAAATCCCTTGTGCCATCAGGATTTGCGCCATTTTCTGAAGGATAATTTCAATGTGCGATTTTGAAACGCTGGCGAGTTCATCTGAAACGATGACCTCATGCTCCAAGGCAGGAGCGTCGTGGCCTGCGCTGTCCTCCTTCGGGAGTTCCAGGCGTATGTTAAGCGTCATAGCGACCTCCTCTTTGTCCACCATCACATCCGAAATCTCGAACATGGTGGACAGATATTTTTGCAGATAGATTACGCTGCCATGCCGGCCGGGGAAGGACATGAGGGAGATATAGTCCAGCGCGGCCAGCTTTTTCAGGACACGGCCGACTGTCGCCCGGGACAGCCCCCAGCGGGCAGCCAGTTCGGTGTAGGTAACAAGGGGATTGCCGGTGCCGTTGCGGAAATAGACCACAGGCCCCAAGTCTGACCCTTGTACCTGATTGTCGTTGTAGATGGCTGATACCCACAGGTCCAGCACAATGTCCATCTCTGAGCAGCGGTCTGAACTGATGAGGTCGGTGGCAACGGAAACCGGCAGGAAGAAAAAGCCGGTGTCCTTCTGGCAGGGGGCATTGTACTCCAGGACCGTGTTATGCCGCGCCCAGTCGCAGATCTTATAGCGGACTACATTCCCGCGGCCCAGGGTCTGGAAAGAAATGAGGTGCTGCTTCTGCAGCCGTTCCAGCTCGGCCAGCGCCTGACACTGGAACCGGGTGCGGAACCATTGGGACAGCTCCTTGAGGGTGCAGACCCACTCGCCGGGGTAGACGGTATAGCTGATGCCGTCGATGCGGCGGTATGAGGTACGGAAGTTTGCGTAGCTGCAAAGTACCGTAAAATAAAAAAGGCCGGAGCCTCCGCTTACGCGAATGCTCCGGTCCTCCATCAGAAAGCGGACGAACTGCCGGTAGATCCGGCAGCGTGGGTAGTCCACCACCTGTTTAATTTGTAATTGATAGGTTGGCATAGCTTTCTCCTTTTTATATATAAGGTATGAAATTGAGTTCGCCAACGAAAAAACCGTTGACTTGAATATCTTTGAGACTTATGCTATACTTGTTTATGTATGGATTTGCTTGGCAATCCTATACAAAGTTCATGCAGTTTTTACTGCAAGTGGGGCGGTTTTCAAAATGTTCCCTTTGAAAACAATGTAGCCATTCGTTGTGCCAATTTTAAGTCGTCATTGAGCCGATTTCGTGCCAATACAACTTTCTACAACTTTTCTACAACTTTTGCCCCGAATCAGACGGAGCAGGAGGACATCCTATGGAATCCAAAAAGTTAGAAAAATCTCGTAAAAGTGGTGCTTTTTCAACCATACAGGGCGTGATGAAACCGGATGAAGAGACCGGAGGGGTGTTCCCGACCATGAAGCCTATTGGCGAGGCGAAGAAGGCGGAAAAGGCCGCGCCTGCTGCTGCGGAAGCTCCTGTGGAGAAGATCGACTTTTCCAAGGTGGAGATCGAGCCGCTGTTCCAGGAGTTCGTGGACTTTGAGACCTTTGCCAAGTCCGACTTCCGCGCTGTGAAGGTAAAAGAGTGCGAGGCCGTGAAAAAGAGCAAGAAGCTTTTGAAGTTCGTTCTGGACGACGGCAGCGGCACCGACCGCGTGATCCTCAGCGGCATCCACGATACCTACGAGCCGGAGGAGTTGGTGGGCAAGACCCTTATCGCCATCACCAACCTGCCGCCCCGGAAGATGATGGGCATCGACTCCTGCGGCATGATCATCTCCGCCATCCATCACGAGGAGGGCGTGGAGAAGCTCCACTGCCTGATGGTGGACGACCACATCCCCGCCGGCGCAAAGCTCTATTGAGAAAAAGCCCATCGGGTATGCTCTGTGCAGAAAATCCCCCGTGCCTCCGGTACGGGGGATTTTTTCATTGTCAGCGCCGGGGGAATCAGGTATACTGAACCAAAAACCGACGTATCCGCCGGACCCGGCGGCATGCGCGATCGAGACCACAGGCAGGTGAAGCATATGGATCAACGAAGCGAAACGAAGATCATCCACACCATGGGCCGCAACAACTGCGGCGGCCGGTGTATCATCCACGCCCATGTGCGGGATGGGCAGATCGAAAAGCTGACCACGGATACGCCGCAGGCGGCAGGGGACGATGTGCCCCTTTGCGCCTGCGTCCGGGGACTGAACTATCATAAGACCTTTCTGGGCCCCGACCGGCTCCGCTACCCCATGAAGCGGATAGGCCGGCGGGGCGAGGGAAAATTCCAGCGCATCAGCTGGGAGGAGGCCACGGACCTCATTGCCCGGGAGTGGGTGCGCATCCGGGACACCTACGGCCCCGGCTCCCGCTATGTGAACTACGCCACCGGCATCAGCGCCGCCATCAGCGGCAGCGGTCTGGCCAAGCGCCTTTTGAAGCTGGACGGCGGGTACCTGGGCTATTACAACAGCTACTCCACCGCCTGCATCCGCAAGGCAACGGACCTGATGTACGGTACCTGCGAGACGGGCAACAGCCTCAGCGACTGGCTGAACAGCAATCTCATCATCCTCTGGGGCCACAACCCGGCGGAGACGAAATTTGACAGCCAGACCATGTACTATCTGCGCCGGGCCCGGAAGAAGGGGATCCCCATCATCGTGGTGGACCCCCGCCGCAACGACACGGCGGAGCAGCTTGGGGCCGAGTGGATCCCCCTGCGGCCCGCCACGGACGCGGCGCTGCTGGATGCCATGGCCTATGTGATCGTGGAAGAGGGATTGCAGGACCAGGACTTCCTGGACCGCTGCTGCCTGGGCTTCGACAAGGCCCACATGCCCGAGGGCGTGGACCCATCCGAATGCGTGCTGTCCTACCTTACCGGCGAGAAAGACGGCGTGCCCAAAACGCCGGAATGGGCGGAGGCTATCACCGGCGTCCCGGCCGCAGCCATCCGCTCCCTGGCCATCCGCTACGCTACGGCTCGGCCCGCGGCGCTGGTGCAGGGCTTCGGCGCCCAGCGCCATGCCTACGGCGAGCAGGGGGCCCGGGGCGGCATATTGCTTGCCTGCATGACCGGCAACGTGGGCGTCTGCGGCGGCTGGGCCTGCGGCAGCGGTCTTTGCACCCAGCACCCCTGGGTGGACATGCCGGACGTGCCAAACCCCTATCCCATGGAGATCCCCACGTACCTGTGGACAGAGGCGGTGGTGCGTGGCCATGAGCTGACGGCGCTGGACGGCGTCACCGGCGGTGAGCGGCTGCAAAGCGACATCAAGATGATCTTGAACCTGGCGGGCAACTGCCTTATCAACCAGCACGGGGACATCAACCGCACGGCGGAGATCCTGCGGGATACCTCCAAGTGCGAGTTCATCGTATGCAGCGACCTCTTTATGACGGCCAGTGCCAAGTTTGCCGACGTATTGCTGCCGGGCGTTTCCATGTTCGAGGGAGAGAACATCACCCAGCCCTGGCAGTACGGAGACTTTGTGGGCTTCAACAACCAGGTGATCGAGCCCATGTACGAGGGACGGTTTGAGTACGACTGGCTCAGCGAGGTGGCGGAGAAGATCGGCCTCGGGCCCCAGTTCACCGAAGGCCGCACCCTGGGCCAGTGGCTGGAATGGTGCTACGAGGATTTACGGCGCAAGGAGCCGGAGCTGCCGGACTATGGGACATTCAAAGAGGCGGGCATCTGGCGCTACAAAAATACCCCCGTGCGCATCGCCTTTGCCGACCAGCGCCGGGACATCGCCCAGCATCCGTTCCCCACGCCCAGCGGAAAGGTGGAGCTGTTCTCCCCGGAGATCTGGCAAACCAAGTTCCGGGATTTCATGCCCGCCATTCCCCGGTACGTGGACCCGCCGGAGGGACCGAACGATCCCCTGCGGGAACAGTATCCCCTCCAGCTGATCGGCTGGCACACCAAGCGCCGCTGTCACTCCATCCACGACAATAACCTGGCCATGCACGCCATCGATCCCCAGGCGCTGTGGATACATCCCAAGGACGCGCAGGCCCGGGGCATCACCGAAGGACAGCAGGTGCTCATCTGGAACGACCGGGGCCGGGTGCAGATCGGCGCCCACCTGACGGAGAGGATCATGCCCGGCGTGGTGGCCCTCTCCCAGGGGGCCTGGTATGCACCTGATGAAACCGGCACGGACCACGGCGGCTGCATCAACGTGCTTACCTCCCTGCGTCCTACTCCCTATGCCCGGGGCAACGGCCAGCACACCAATCTGGTGGAAGTGCGTCCGACCGGCCAGCTGGGAGAGGAGGCACCATGACGGAGGTGTACGTGTTCGCCGCCTGGTCCGGCACAGGCAAGACGGCATATCTGGAGAGGCTCCTTCCCTGTGTGAACCAATTGGGGCTGACGGCGGCGGTGGTGAAGCACGATGTCCACGGCCTTGTCCTGGACCGGCCCGGGAAAGACTCCCACCGGCTTTTTGCTGCCGGGGCGGAGGCCACGGCAGTGGTGTGCGGCGGGGAAGTGCTGCTGCACCGCCGCAGCCAGCCCACGCTGGAGGAGGTGCTGGCACTGCTGCCGCCCACGGATCTGGTGCTGGTGGAGGGATTCAAGCAATCGCATTTCCCCAAGATCGCCATTTACCGCGCCGGGGCGGGAAAGCCTCTGGCGGCGGAGCCGGAGGAGTGCCTGGCGGTGGTGACGGACACGGCGCTGGACGTGCCCTGTCCCCAGTTCCCACTGGACGAGCCGGCGGCTCTGGCGGCGTTTCTGGCGGCACAGCACGCCGGCGGATAAGGAGCAGGGTATACAGAATATGGAAAAAGAGAAATACCCCCGTGGGTATTGCTCTTTTTTGCGCAGATGCTATTGACATATACCCTGTGGGGGTATATAATGCGGCACAGAAAGCGAGGGATCGGCCATGGAGACTTGCGGCTGTCACAGAACGAAAGAGCGGTCGGAGGAGGAGTACAAGCATCTCATCCACCGGCTCAACCGGATCGAGGGCCAGATCCGGGGCATCCGGGGCATGGTGGAAAAAAGCGCCTACTGCCCGGACATCCTGGCCCAGGTGGCCGCGGCCAACGCGGCCCTCAACGCCTTCAGCAAGGAGCTGCTGGCAAACCACATCAAAACCTGCGTGGCACAGGACATCCGCGCAGGGAAGGACGAGACCATTGACGAGCTGCTGGTGACGCTGCGCAAGCTGATGAAGTGAGCGGCCCACCGCACAGGAGGTAAGGATGGAACAATATCAGGTCACGGGCATGAGCTGCGCCGCATGCAGCGCCCGTGTGGAAAAAGCGGTATCGAAGGTGCCGGGGGTCACGGGGTGCTCCGTGAGCCTTCTGACCAACTCCATGGGGGTGGAGGGAAGCGCCGATCCGTCGGCCATCATCGCCGCTGTGGAGCAGGCGGGCTACGGTGCCGCGGTCAAGGGCACGGCGGAAGCAGCGCCGTCCCCCGCAGCCGGGGAGGAGGCCCTGGCGGATCATGAGACGCCCCGCCTGAAGCGGCGGCTTTTTGCATCCCTTGGATTTTTGCTGGTGCTCATGTATCTTTCCATGGGACACACTATGTGGGGCTGGCCCCTGC
This sequence comes from Clostridiales bacterium, assembly GCA_019418625.1. Lineage (GTDB taxonomy): Bacteria > Bacillota > Clostridia > Oscillospirales > Oscillospiraceae > Oscillibacter. The sequence goes on from DYBL01000075.1 coordinate 9,066, forward strand.
CGTCATTTTTTGCGGCGAACCCGGCGGCGCTGGGGCTTGCCCAGCTGCTGCTGACGGCGGCGGTCATGGTCATCAACCAGCGGTTTTTCATCAGCGGTTTCCGGGGGCTTTTGCACCGCGCGCCCAATATGGATACGCTGGTGGCGCTGGGGTCCGGGGCGTCCTTTGTGTATAGCGTGTACGCCCTGTTCGCCCTGACCGCGGCGCAGACCCGGGGAGATGGCGCTGCTGCCATGGGGTATCTCCATGAGTTCTATTTTGAATCGGCAGCCATGATCCTCACCCTCATCACCGTAGGCAAGATGCTGGAGGCCCGCTCCAAGGGCAAGACCACCGACGCCCTCAAGGGGCTCATGCGCCTGACGCCCAAGACGGCCTGCGTGGTGCGCGACGGCGCGGAGCAGACCATCCCGGTTGGGCAGGTGCGCCGGGGCGACGTATTTCTGGTTCGGCCCGGCGAGAGCATCCCGGTAGACGGTGTGGTGGTGGAGGGCGAGAGCGCTGTGGACGAGTCCGCCCTCACCGGCGAGAGCATCCCGGTAGATAAAGCGGCTGGAGACGGCGTGTCCGCCGCCACGGTGAACCGCTCCGGGTTCCTCCGGTGCGAGGCCACCCGGGTGGGGGAGGACACTACCCTGGCCCAGATCATCCGCATGGTCAGCGACGCGGCGGCCACCAAGGCCCCCATCGCCAAGGTGGCCGACCGGGTGTCCGGCGTGTTTGTGCCGGTAGTCATGGCCATCGCCGCCGTCACCACAGTGGTGTGGCTGCTCACCGGCCAGAGTGTGGGCTTTGCTCTGGCCCGAGGCATCTCCGTGCTGGTGATCTCCTGCCCCTGCGCCCTGGGCCTTGCCACGCCGGTGGCCATCATGGTGGGCAGCGGTATGGGCGCCAAAAACGGCATCCTCTTCAAAACGGCCGTCTCCCTGGAGGAGATGGGCAAGGTGAACATCGTGGCCCTGGACAAAACCGGCACCATCACCAGCGGCCAGCCTGCCGTCACCGATGTGCTGACGGCGGAGGGTGTCACAGAAGGGGAACTGCTGGGTGCGGCCTACGCGCTGGAAGCGTGCAGCGAGCATCCCCTGGCCGGTGCGGTTTTGCGTCTGGCGGAGGAGCGGCAGCTCCCGCTGGAGAAGGTGGAGGGCTTCCAGGCCCTGCCCGGCAGCGGCCTTACTGCCCGATTGAATGGAGCGGCGCTCTGGGGCGGCAGCATGGACTTCATCGGCGGCCGGGTACATGTGGACGAGGCGCTGCGCCATGGGGCGGAGAGACTGGCGGGCGAGGGCAAGACCCCGCTGCTCTTTGCCCGGGATGAAACGCTGCTGGGCATCATCGCCGTGGCGGACGTCATTAAAGAGGACAGCGGCGAGGCAGTCCGGCAGCTGAAGAACATGGGCGTGCGGGTGGTCATGCTCACCGGCGACAACGAGCGCACCGCCCGGGCCATCGGCGCCCAGGCGGGCGTGGACGAGGTGGTGGCCGGTGTGCTGCCCGACGGAAAGGAGCAGGTGATCCGGGATCTGCAGCGCCAGGGAAAGGTAGCCATGGTGGGCGACGGCATCAACGACGCCCCGGCCCTGACCCGGGCGGACATCGGCGTGGCCATCGGCGCCGGCGCGGACGTGGCGGTGGACGCGGCGGACGTGGTGCTGGTGAAAAGCCGTCTGAGCGACGTGCCCGCGGCCATCCGCCTGAGCCGGGCGGCCCTCAGAAACATCCACGAGAACCTCTTCTGGGCGTTTTTCTACAACGTGGTGGGCATTCCTCTGGCGGCAGGTGTTTGGATTCCCCTGACCGGCTGGCAGCTGAGCCCCATGTTCGGCGCGGCGGCCATGAGCCTTTCCAGCTTCTGCGTGGTGAGCAACGCCCTGCGGCTGAACCTCTTTGATGTGCACAGTGCGAAAAAAGACCATAAAATCAAACAAAAAAAGGAGAAAAAGACCATGGAAAAGACGATGAAGATCGAGGGTATGATGTGCGGCCACTGTGAGGCCCGGGTGAAAAAGTGCCTGGAGGCTGTCTCCGGCGTGGAGGAGGCCGTGGTGAGCCATGAGCAGGGCACCGCCGTGGTGCGCATGAGCGCGCCTGTTGCCGACGATACCCTCCGGGCGGCGGTGGAGGCCCAGGATTACAAGGTGCTCTCCATCAGCTGAAAAGACAGGGAGGAGCCGCCGACCGTGCGGCTCCTCCCATTTATTTCCGGCGGCGGGGGAGGAAAATGAAGCTGCTGGAATGGGAAAAAACCGCGATTTTGGGGAGAAGATGTGGAAAAAGAGGGAAAACCATGGCTTGACAACCAGGGGGTATACCTTTATGATAAAGAACACATATCAACAGACAGGGGGACCGTGTCCCCCTATTTCCCGTGGAAAGGGGGCGTGAAGAGATGGAGATGATTACCAGCCGCAGCAATCCGCTTTGTACCCATCTGCGCAAGCTCTCCGCCTCCGGCGCCTATCGCCGCAGGTGCGGAGAGTTTCTTTGCGACAGCCCCAAGCTGCTGGCAGAGGCTCTGACCCACGGCGCGGCGGTGCACACGGTGGTGGCGACGCCCTCCGTCACGCTGCCGCCACTGCCGGAGGGCGTGCGGGCGGTGCAGGTGCCGGAGGATGTGATGGCGTCCGTCTCCCCGGCGCAGACGCCCCAGGGCGTTTTGTCCGTGTGCGCCATGACGCCCCAGAGCGTACCTGCCAAGCTGGAGGGGGCTGTCTACATGGTGCTGGACGGCGTGCAGGATCCCGGCAACGTGGGCACCATCCTGCGCACGGCGGATGCGCTGGGCGCCGACGGCGTCTTTTTGCTTCCTGGCTGCGCCGATCTCTATAATCCCAAGACGGTCCGGGCCACCATGGGCGCTGTGTTCCGTCTGAGCGCCTGGACCGCGGAGCCTCAGGTCCTGCGGGAACTGCTGGATGCAAGCGGCATCCCTCTCTACGGCGCCGCGCTGCGCGAGGACACCGTGGACGCACGAGACGTGGATTACGATCGCTGCGCCCTGGCCATCGGCAGCGAGGGGCGGGGCCTTTCCGAGACCATGCTCTCTTTGTGCGACCGGACCATCCGCATCCCCATGCGGGCGCGGTGTGAGTCCCTCAACGCCGCCGCCGCGGCCACCGTACTTTTGTGGGAAGCGGCCAGAGGCCGATGAGAGGAGGCGGGAGACGTGCTGAAATTCTGGATTTGGCTCAGTGAGCTGCGGGGATTGCAGAATCAGACCCGCCTGGCGCTGCTGCACCACTTCGGCTCTCCCGAAGCGGTCTTTTACGCCGACCGGGAGGAGCTTCTCCTGACCGACGGCATGACGCCGGAGCAGGCGGCGCGTCTAGAAGACCACGACCTTGCCGGTGCCCAGAAGATCCTGGGCCGCTGCGAGGAGCTGGGCATCTCACTGCTGACCATTCAGGACGCGGCATATCCCAGAAGACTACTCAACATTTACGATCCGCCGTGCCTGCTCTATGTGCGGGGACGGCTCCCTGCCTTTGATGAAGAGGCGGCCGTGGCCGTAGTGGGCACCCGCTCCTGCACCCCCTACGGCGTTGCCTGCGCGGAAAAGCTGGGCTACGGCATCGCCCGGTGCGGCGGCCTGGTGGTCAGCGGCCTTGCCGCCGGCATCGACAGTGCCGCGCTGCGCGGCGCCCTCCGCTCTGACGGGCGGGCCGTGGCGGTGCTGGGAAACGGACTGGATGTGGTCTATCCCAGAGAAAACCAGTATCTCTATGAGGACGTGGCGGCCGCCGGGTGTCTTATCAGCGAGTACCCGCCCGGCACCCGGCCGGTGGGCAGCCACTTCCCCCGGCGCAACCGCATTTTGTCCGGTTTGTCTGTTGCTGCGCTGGTGGTGGAGGCGCCGGAGCGCAGCGGCGCGCTCATTACCGCCGCTGCCGCCCTGGAACAGGGGCGGGACGTATTTGCCGTGCCCGGCCCCATTGACGCGCCCGCCAGCGTCGGGTGCAACCAGCTCATCCGGGACGGCGCGGGACTGGTCAGTGACGCGTGGGACATCCTGCGGGAATACGAGGGCCGTTTCCCGGAAAAGCTCTGTGCGCCCGGCCAGACAGCGCCCCGGCCCCAGGTGACGGGCTACCAGACCGAAAAAGCAGAGCCGGCCCGGCCGGCAAAGCCCATGGTGGACCCGGCGGAGCGGGGCCTCACCGACGACCAGACGGCGCTGCTGCGGGCCATGGACGAAGAGACGCCCATGCTGGTGGACGATCTGATCGAGCAGACGGGCATCCCCGCCCGGCGGGTGCTGTCCGCCCTGACGCTGCTGGAGATCGAAGAACTTGTGACACAGCACAGCGGCAAGCGCTATACCCGCGCTGTGACGCTTCGTGAATCAATATAAGGAATCAATACGCGCCCTGCGGGGCGCCTGGAGGTAAGTATGGCAGAATACAGCCTGGTCATCGTGGAGTCTCCCGCGAAGGCCAAGACCATTGGGAAATACCTGGGCAAGGACTTTGAGGTCAAGGCCTGCATGGGCCATTTGCGGGACCTGCCCAAAAGCACCCTGGGCGTGGACCTGGAGCACGACTTTGAGCCGGTCTACAAGCCCATCAAGGGAAAAGAGGACATCATCAGCGATCTGAAGAAAGCGGCCAAGGGCGCCAAGATGGTATATCTCGCAACCGACCCGGACCGGGAGGGCGAGGCCATTTCCTGGCACTTGAAGCAGCTTTTGAACCTGCCGGACGAAAAGACCCGCCGGGTCACGTTCAACGAGATCACCAAAAAGGTGGTGCAGGAGAGCATCCAGGCGCCCCGGAACATCGACCAGGACCTGGTGGATGCCCAGCAGGCCCGCCGCATCCTGGACCGCATCGTGGGCTATGAGCTCAGTCCCCTGCTGTGGAAAAAGATCCGCCGGGGCCTTTCCGCCGGCCGGGTCCAGTCCGTGGCAACCCGCATGGTGGACGACCGGGAGCGGGAGATCGAGGCGTTCCAGCCGGAGGAGTACTGGACGCTGGACGCCAACCTCACCGGCAGCGATGTGAAAAAGATCCCCTTTGCCGCCCGCTATCACGGCAAGAACGGAAAGAAGGCGGAGCTTAAGTCCGAGGCGGAAGTGGACGCCGTGGTCCACGAGACGGAGAAATTGCCCTTTACGGTCAAGTCCGTCAAGCGCACGGACAAGCAGCGCTCTCCCTCCCCGCCCTTTACCACCTCCACCATGCAGCAGGAGGCGTCCCGCAAGCTCTCCATGACGCCCCGGCGCACCATGGCCATCGCCCAGCAGCTCTACGAGGGCGTGGACATCGAGGGCGAGGGCACCGTGGGCCTCATTACCTATATGAGAACGGACTCTCTGCGTATTTCCGATGAGGCCACAGCCGCCGCAAAGGAATTCATCGTGGGCCGCTACGGCAAGGAGTACTATCCCGCCACGCCCAACCGCTACAAGGCCAAGGCCAGCGCCCAGGACGCCCACGAAGCCATCCGTCCCAGCAATGTGAACTGGACGCCGGAGATGCTGAAAAAGGACCTGACCGGCGAGCAGTACCGGCTCTACCGGCTGGTGTGGAGCCGCTTTGTGGCCTGCCAGATGGCCAACGCCGTCTACGACAGTGTCTCCGTGGAGATCGAGGCGGGCGAGCACAGCTTCCGCACCAGCTCCTCCAGCCTGAAGTTCTCCGGCTACACCGCCGTGTATGAGGAGGGCCGGGACGAGGAGAAGGAGGAAAAGGAATCCCCCCTGCCCGCCCTGCGGGAAGGAGAGGTGCTGGGATTGAAGGACTTCAGCCGGGACCAGCACTTTACCCAGCCCCCCGCCCACTATACCGACGCCACCCTCATCCGCGCCATGGAAGAGCAGGGCATCGGCCGCCCCTCCACCTACGCGCCCACCGTGTCCACCATTCTGGACCGGGAGTACGTCATCAAAGAGGGCAAGTACCTGCGCATGACCAACCTGGGCCGGGTGGTCACCGCCCTCATGAAGGAGAAGTTCAGCGACATCGCCGATCTCCAGTTCACCGCCCACATGGAGCGCAAGCTGGACTCCGTGGAAGAGGGCACCACCGCCTGGAAGGACGTGCTGCGGGAGTTCTACGGAGATTTTGACCAGAATCTCAAGCAGGCGGAAAAGGATCTGGAGGGCACCCGCATCAAGGTGCCCGACGAGGTCAGTGAGGAGATCTGCCCCGAGTGCGGGCGCAACCTGGTGGTCAAGTCCGGCCGGTTCGGACGCTTTTTGGCCTGCCCGGGCTATCCCGAGTGCAGCTTCACCATGCCGCTGGTGGTGGAGATGCCCGGCCGCTGCCCCAAGTGCGGCGGGCGCATCATGAAGCGCACGGGCACCAGCAAAAAAACCAACAAGCAGTACACCTACTACTGCTGCGAGCATGTGAACAGCAAGGACGAGGCCAACCGCTGCGACTTCATGACCTGGGACGTGCCGGTGAAGGACGACTGCCCGGTGTGCGGCCAGACCATGTTCAAAAAGGCGGGCCGGGGCTTCAAAAAGCCCTTCTGCATCAACCCGGCCTGCTCCAACTTCCTGCCCGAGGACAAGCGGGGCTATCCCCGGAAAAAGACGGAGGAGGACGCCGCCGCGGAAGACGGCGCCGAAAAGCAGGAGACAGGCGCGGAGGAAAAGAGCGCGCCCAAGAAAACCGCGGCGAAAAAATCCACGGCAAAGACGGCCGCCAAGAAGACTGCGGCCAAGTCCACGGCAAAAAAGACCGCGTCCAAAACTGCCGAAAAGAGCACCGCCAAAAAAACCGCATCCAAATCCGCCGGAAAGAAGTCTAAAAAGACAGAGGAGACGGAGGAAGCGTGAGCGCGCGTGGCGCAGCAGCGCCCGGCATGGAATCTGACAAAGGAGAACGTCTATGAATGTAACCGTCATCGGCGCGGGGCTGGCCGGCAGTGAGTGTGCCTGGCAGCTGGCCCAGCGGGGCATACAGGTGACTCTGCGGGAGATGAAGCCGGAGAAAAAGACTCCGGCCCACGTCACCGAGGATTTTGCGGAGCTTTGCTGCTCCAATTCCCTGCGCAGCGATCAGCTGGAAAATGCGGTGGGACTGTTGAAAGAGGAACTGCGGCGGCTGGGGAGCCTGATCCTCTCCTGTGCCGACGCCACCCGGGTGGAGGCAGGCGGCGCCCTGGCGGTGGACCGCCACGGCTTTGCCGCGCTGGTGACGGAGAAGATCCGCAGCCACCCCAATATCACGGTGATCCCCGGCGAGGTGACGGACATTCCCGAGGGAGAGGTGGTCATCGCCTCCGGCCCTCTGACCTCCGACGCTCTGGCCGAGCGTCTCCAGGCCCTGCTGGGCGCGGAGAGCGACCTCCACTTCTATGACGCGGCGGCGCCGCTGGTGTCCGCTGAGAGCGTGGATATGGACAAGGCCTGGATGGGCTCGAGGTACGACAGGGGCACGGCAGACTATGTGAACTGCCCCATGACGGAGGAAGAGTACGACGCCTTCTGGCAGGCCCTGACCACCGCTCAGGAGGCAGAGGTCCACGGCTTTGAGGACAAGATGGTCTTTGAAGGATGCATGCCCGTGGAGGTCATGGCCCGCCGGGGCCACGACACCCTCTGCTACGGCCCCCTCAAGCCCCGTGGGCTGACGGACCCCCGCACGGGCAAGGAGCCTTACGCGGTGGTGCAGCTGCGGCGGGACAATGCCGACGGCACCGTCTATAATCTGGTGGGCTTCCAGACCCACCTGCGCTTCCCGGAGCAGCGGCGGGTGTTTTCCATGATCCCCGCCCTCCACGACGCGGAGTTCCTCCGCTACGGCGTCATGCACCGCAACACGTTTTTGAACTCTCCCCGGCTGCTGGACCGGTACTACCGGCTGAAAAAGGAGCCGCGCATCGCCTTTGCCGGGCAGATGACCGGCGTGGAGGGCTATGTGGAGTCTGCGGCCTCCGGCTTTTTGGTGGGCGTGGAGACCGCCCGGCGCCTGATGGGCAAGCCGCCGGTGGACTTCCCCCAGGAGACGGCCATCGGCGCCCTGGGGCTGTACATCTCCAACCAGTCCGTCACCGCGTTCCAGCCCATGAACATCAACTTCGGCATCATGCCGCCTCTGGGCTATAAGGTCAAGGGCAAGCGCAACAAGAACGCCGCCCTGTCCCAGCGCTCTTTGGACATCATCGACCAACTGAAGGAGGAGGTTCTCCCATGAAGATCATTGTGGATGCTATGGGCGGCGACAACGCCCCGCTGGCCCCGGTGCAGGGCGCCCTGGAGGCACACCGTGCCTGCGGTGCGGACATTTTGCTGGTGGGCCGGGCGGCGGAGGTGCTGCGGGCGCTGGAGCAGTGCGGCGAAAAGACGCTGCCTGCCGGCGTGGAGATCCGGGACGCCAGCGAGGTGGTGGAGATCGCGGACGATCCCGCCACCGCTTTCAAGATGAAAAAGGACTCCTCTCTCACCGTGGGATTGAACCTTTTGAAAGAGGGCAGCGGAGATGCCTTCGTCTCCGCCGGTTCCACCGGGGCGCTGCTTGCAGGCGCCACGCTGCTGGTCAAGCGCATCAAGGGCATCCGCCGGGCGGCCCTGGGCCCCAGCGTCCCCGTGCTGGGCGGACAGGTCACCCTGTGCGACTGCGGCGCCAACGCCGAGTGCACGCCGGAATATCTGCTGCAATTCGCTTTCCTGGGCAGCTTCTATGCCCAGAAGGTGCGGGGCATCGCCTCCCCCCGGGTGGGCCTTTTGAACATCGGCGCCGAGGAGGAAAAGGGCGACACCCTCCGCCATGAGACGTTCGCGCTGCTTTCCAAGGCCCACGAGGAGGGCCGCATCAACTTCATCGGCAACATCGAGGCCAACGACGTGATGCTGGGCGGCGCGGACGTGGTGGTTTCCGACGGATTTACGGGCAACGTGATGCTCAAGACCGTGGAGGGCACCGCCAAGTTCCTCATGAAGGAGCTCAAGGGCGTGTTTATGACCAGCACCAAAACGAAGCTGGCGGCGGCCATGGTCAAGGGGGATCTTGGTACCCTCAAGCAAAAGGCCGACCCCGGCGAGATCGGCGGCACGCCGTTTTTGGGCATCTCCCGGCCTGTCATCAAGGCCCACGGAGGCTCGGATGCCACAGCCATCAAAAACGCCATCCTGCGGGCCAAGGAGTATGCCGAAAGCGGCTTCATCCAGGAGATCGAGGCCAACATCGACCATATGCGCCTCCGGCCCCAGACGGAAAAAGTTTGATTTGCTATTGACACCGGCGCAGTGGTTGCCGTATGATTACCCCAGCAACTATTTCCATTGAGAGGTGGATTGTTCGTATGTCGATCGAGGATATTTTTCAGTCTATGCGGGAGCTGGTGTCCGAGCACTTTGAGGTGGATCCGGAAGAGATCACCATGGATACCGAGTTTGAAAGCGACCTGGGCGCGGACTCTGTGGATGTGGTGGAGCTGGTCATGAGCGTGGAGGACACGTTTGAGATCGGCGAGACGCCGGAGGATGTGGTGACCACCCTGCGGACCGTGGGTGACGTGGTCAATTACATCGCCAAGAAAGTGGAAGATTGAGTCTGGAACGCCCCGCTTTGCGCGGGGCTTCCTTGTGAGGTGCCATATGCAGGAGCTGGAAAAGAAACTGAATTATACCTTCCGCAACCCCGAATTGCTCCACGAGGCGCTGAGCCACAGCTCCTACGCCAACGAGCATCGCTCCGCCGGCCGCCGCAGCAACGAGCGGCTGGAGTTTTTGGGGGATTCCGTGCTGGGATTCGTCACGGCGGAGTTCCTCTTTGTCCAGCACCCGGATCTGCCGGAGGGGGATCTGACGAGGATCCGGGCCGCTCTGGTATGCGAGCAGAGCCTCTATGAGGTGGCCCGCAAGCTGGACCTGGGCGCCTATTTGAAGCTGGGCAGGGGCGAGGAGGCCGGCGGAGGCCGTCAGCGCACCTCCATCCTGGCCGACGCCACGGAGGCGGTGTTTGCCGCTGTGTACTTAGACGGGGGCATCGGTGCCGCGTCGGCCCTGATCCACCGGGTCTTGCTGGATGCGGAAAAGGAAGAGGTGGTGGAGGAGCGCCGCCGGGACTATAAGACCGCCCTGCAGGAGCTGGTCCAGCGCCAGGCAGATCAGGTGCTCAGCTACCGGATGATCGGCGAGGAGGGTCCCGATCACGATAAGACCTTCCGGGCCCAGGTGCTGCTCAACGACCAGCCTGTGGGCACCGGTTCCGGGCACAGCAAGAAGGAGGCGGAGCAATCCGCCGCCAAGGATGCCCTCAGCCGCATGGAGGGACAATAAGATCCAACCACGGGAGAGCCGCTTTGGCGGCTCTCCTTGCTTTCGGGAAATACCGCTGGAATTTTTACCCCGGCCGTGCTATACTGACTTCATTATGAGCGAATTTAGGAGGCTTTGCCCATGACTTTGTTTTCATCTGTGATCCTGGGCCTGATCCAGGGCATCACCGAGTTCCTGCCCATTTCCAGCTCCGGCCACCTGGCCATCGCCGAGCATCTGCTCCACACCGGCGGCATGAAAACGCCGGAGTTTTTTGACGTGCTGCTGCACCTGGGCACCCTGGTGGCGGTGTTCATCGCCTACTGGTCCGATATCCGGGACATGATCGTGGAGCTGATCGCCGGCGCCCGGGATCTGGCTCGCCATTCCACGCCCAACCCTGTACCGCCGGCCCGGCGGCTGATCCTGCTGATCATCGTGGGCACCCTGCCGCTTTTTGCGGTGCTGCCGGTGAAGGAGCTGGTGGAGGGCCTGGGAGACAATATGTACTTTGTGGCGGGCGCTTTGCTTGTCACCGGCTGCCTGCTCTTTGCCAGCGACCGGGTGAAAAAGGGCCGCAAGACGGAAAAGTCCGCCACACTGGTGGACGCGCTGCTGGTAGGTGTGGGCCAGGCGATCGCCACCTGTCCGGGCATCTCCCGCTCCGGCACCACCATTACGGTCGGATGCTTTGTGGGCTTTGACCGCAAATTTGCCGTGCGCTACTCCTTCCTCATGTCCATCCCCGCCATTCTGGGCGCCAACATCCTCAGCCTGAAGGACGCCTTTGAAGCAGGGATCATCTGGGCGGACGTGCCGGTCTATCTGGTGGGTGTGGCCGTGGCCGCCGTGGTGGGCTATGCCTGCATCCGTCTTTTGAAAATGATCGCGGAGAAGGGCCGGTTCGGCTTTTTCGCCTATTACTGCTGGATCGTCGGCGCGCTGACGCTGGTGATGACCCTGGTGCAGAATTGACGCTTTTTCTATCCTAAGGAGGTTCAACGTGGCTGCCACACAAAAGAAATCCACTGCCGCAAAGAAAAAAAGCACATCCCGCAGCGGCTCCAGCCGGACCAAAAAGGCATCTCCGCCACCCAAAAGACCGGTCCGGCGCGAGGTCTGGGGCGTGACTTTTTTGGTGCTGGCGCTATGTGTATTTGTCAGTTATTTTGGCATTGAGGCCATTTTTATCAATGCATTTGCCAAGCTTTTGACGGGCCTTTTCGGCTATGGCTATTATCTGACAGGGCCGGCATTTTTGCTCTCCGGCCTCATATTGATCTTCCATCACGGGCGGCCCGTGCAGCTGCGCGTGACCTGCACGCTGCTGCTGCCGGTGCTGCTGGGCGCGCTGTGCCATATGGTGCTGTGCAAGGTGGAGTTTCCCGCCTCTGCGGGGACTCTCAAGCAGTTCTGGGTCACGGGGACCGCTGTGACCTCCGGCGGTGCCGTCTGCGGTACCATCGCGGAGGGCTTCGTGCGGGTATTTTCCAAGGTGGCCTCCATCATCCTGTTTACGGCGCTGCTGGCGGCAGCCGGTATGGTTTCCCTGCAGGTGACTTTCCGGGCCATGGTGGAAAAGCACCGCAGCCGTCCTCAGTATGAGCCGGAGGAGCCCCGCATCCATGTGACGCCCCTGGAGCCGGTGCGCCGCAGTGCGGAACAGCGCCGGGCCGTCATTGACATTCCTCTGGACGAGACGGACGTGCCGGCTGCTGCGCCCCGGGAGGAAAAGAAGGAACCCGGCCGCTTTACCGGCTTCTTCCGCCACAAGTCCGACCAGCAGAGAACGCCGGACCAGGTGCTCTCGGAGCCGGAGACAGAGCAAAAGCGGGAGGCCAAACGGACGCCTGCGATTCCTGCCGCCGCGGTGGAGACGGCCCAGTCCTTTGCGGGCGTGAGTGCTGCCCCGGTCCGGCCCGCCGCAGCGGAGACAAGGCCTTCGCCGGAGCCCCGCCCTGCGGCGGAGGTCCGTCCGGCGGCGGAGACGCTCGCTGCGCCGGAGGAGAATACGGGGAAGCGGGACAAGCAGTCCCTTGCCCGGGAGGTGGCGGAGCAGACCGCCGCCGTTACGGCGGAGATCCAGGAAAAGCTCTCTGCGGAGGGAGACGAATACCAGTTCCCGCCCATCACCCTGCTGGAGAAGGGCGGACAGGAAAACTTTGCCGAGGCCGGCGCCGAGCTGCGCAACAACTCCCGCCGCCTGGCGGAGACCCTCACCAGCTTCGGCGTGGACGCCACGCCCGGCGATGTGATCCACGGCCCCTCCGTCACCCGCTATGAGTTCGTGCTGGACCAGGGCGTCAAGCTCAGCAAGATCACGAACCTGGCCGATGACATCGCCCTGGCCCTGGGCGCCACCGGCGTGCGCATTGCGCCTATTCCCGCCAAGATCTCCGTGGTGGGCATCGAGGTGCCCAACAAGCAGGTGACGCCGGTGCTCATCCGGGACGTGATCGAGTCCCGGGCCTTTACGGAGCACAAGTCCAAGGTGGCGTTCGCCCTGGGCAAGGACATCGGCGGCCGGTGCATCGTGGGAGACATCGAAAAGCTGCCCCATGTGCTCATCGCCGGTACCACCGGCTCCGGTAAGTCCGTGTGTACCAACTCCCTCATCGTGAGCCTTTTGTACAAGTCCACGCCGGACCAGGTGCGCTTTATCATGGTGGACCCGAAGATGGTGGAGCTGGCGCCTTATAACGGCATCCCCCATCTGCTCATCCCCGTGGTGACGGACCCCAAGAAGGCCGCCGGCGCCTTGCAGTGGGCCGTATTTGAGATGATGAAGCGCTACAAGACCTTCTCCGAGCGGGGCGTGAAGAAGCTGGAGGAGTATAACCGCCTGGCCCGCACCACCGACGAACTGGAGACCCTGCCCAGCGTGGTGGTGGTCATCGACGAGCTGGCGGATCTGATGCTGGTGGCCGCCAAGGAGGTGGAAGAGTCCATCTGCCGGGTGGCCCAGATGGGCCGTGCCGCCGGTGTGCACCTGGTCATCGCCACCCAGCGGCCCTCCGCCGACGTCATCACCGGCCTCATGAAGGCCAACATCCCCAGCCGCATCGCCTTTGCCGTGGCGTCCTCTCTGGAATCCCGCATCATCCTGGACAACACCGGCGCGGAAAAGCTGGTAGGCCGTGGCGATATGCTCTACGCGCCTCTGGGGGCCGGAAAGCCTACCCGGGTGCAGGGCTGCTTCATCTCCCCGGAGGAGATCGAGCAGGTGGTGGCCTTCGTCAAGCAAAGCGGCGAGGCACATTACTCCGACGAGGTCATGGCCAAGATCGAAGAGTCCGTGCAGGAAAAGGAGAAAGGCGGTGCCAAGGGCGCGGCGGCGGAGCCTTCCGACGACGAGGGCGACGAGCTGCTGCCCGCTGCCGTGGACGTGGTGCTGGAGACGGGGCAGGCCTCCGTTTCCATGCTGCAGCGGCGGCTGAAGCTGGGCTACTCCCGCGCCGCCCGTCTGGTGGACCAGATGGAAGAGCGGGGGATCGTGGGCCCGTTCGAGGGCTCCAAGCCCCGGCAGCTGCTCATTACCCGGGAAAAGTGGCAGGAGATGCAGATGGGCTCCGCGCCGGAGGCCCAGAGCCCTGCCGACGGGGAAGACTGAACTTTTTTCGTACTTCCGTCTTGACAAACGGCGCCAAAGACGTATAATGGTGAACGTATAAAAGCGATGACAAAGCCAGCTTCGTGAAACCGGCTATCAGCGAGAGGGAACGGGTGAAAGCCCTCAGCCAACGCCATGGAGCACGCCACTTTGGAGCGGTCCGCGAGGAGCGGAACGGTTCATCACCGTTATCAGATGACATGAGATGCCCTTTTTATAAGGGCAGATCAGGGTGGTACCGTGGAAGTATCTTTCGCCCCTGACGTCAGTCAGGGGCGTTTTTTTATTCCCACCGGCGGCGTACCTGTCAGCGCCGCTGTCCATGCGTCCAGGGCATCGCGAAACAAAATCAGGGAGGCATTATCATGAAATTTTCCAGTAAGATCCAGCGGTGCGAGCTCTCGCCCGTGCGCAAGTTCTACCCTTATGAAGTAGCGGCGGTGGAAAAGGGACTCGCCGTCCACCACCTGAACATCGGCCAGCCGGATATCGAGACGCCCCGGGAGTTCTTTGACGCCGTGGCGCATTTCAGCGACAGCGTCCTGGCCTATGCGCCCGCGCCCGGTGAAAACTGCTTCCTGGAGGCCACACAGCGCTACTACGAGAGCCTGGGCTTCCACATCACCTGCGACGATATCCTGGCCACCTATGGCGGCAGCGAGGCGCTGCAGATCGTTCTCTCCTGCATCCTGGATGAGGGCGACGAGGTGCTGGTGCCCGAGCCCTTCTATCCCAACTACACCACCTTCGTCAACATCACCGGCGGCAAGATCATGCCCATCCCCACCTCTGCGGAGGAGGGCTACCGGTTCGCCAAGCGGGAGTTCATCGAGCCCCGGATCACCGAGCGCACCCGGGCCATTCTCATGACCAACCCCGGCAACCCCACCGGTGTGGTGCTGAGCCGGGAGGAGATGCGCCTCATGGCTGACATCGCCAAGGAGCATGACCTGTTCCTCATCAGCGACGAGGTGTACCGGGAGATTATCTACACCGGTGAGAAGGTCAGCTCCATGCTGGAGATGGAGGACGCCGCCGAGAATGTGGTGGTCATCGATTCCGTGTCCAAGCGCTTCTCCGCCACCGGTGCCCGGGTGGGTGCCCTCATCTCCCGCAACCATGCGCTGATGGATCAGGCCATGAAGCTGTGCCAGGGCCGTCTGTGCACCGCCACGCTGGATCAGGTGGGCGCCGCCGCCATGTATGACCGGCTGAAGCCCGAGTACTATACCTCCGTTCGGGAGGAGTACCGCCGCCGCAAGGACGCCGTGGTGGAGGCCCTTTCCAAGATCCCCGGTGTGGAGTTCCGCAGCCCCGAGGGCGCTTTCTACCTGATGGTGACGCTGCCGGTGGACGACGCGGAAAAGCTGCAGTATTTCCTGCTGGAGGAGTTCCAGGATAAGGGTGAGACCGTTATGGTCACGCCCGCCGAGGGCTTCTATACCGACCCGGCGCTGGGCCGCAACAAGGTGCGCATCGCCTATGTGACCAACCCCGAGGACGTGACCCGCGCCATCGAGCTGCTGGGTCTGGGCATCCGGGCCTATAACGAAAAGCAGGGCCGCTGATATGATCCGCCATATCGTCATGTGGAAATTCCGCCCCGGCACGGAGACGGAGCAGGAGCGGTTCCTGGATGGGCTGCGGGGCTTGCAGGGGGTGATCCCCCAGCTGCGGGCGTCCCAGGTGGCCCGGAGTGTGGGAGCGGACAACTATGACGCCGTCCTGGTCAGTGAGTTTGACTCGCTGGAGGATCTGGAGACGTACAAGCGCGATCCCCGCCATGTGAAGGTATCCGCGCTGTGCAAGTCCATCCGGATCGACCGGGTGGCCGTGGATTACGAGATCTGAGCAAAACGCGCATTTCCTGCGCCCCGGCCCTGTGGGGCCGGGGCGCTTTTTACGGTACGTTCGGAGAAAATGAAGATGTGCGGGCGAAAAGCGCCCGGGAAAGGAAGCGAGCGCCATGCTGGCTTATACCTATGTGGAAAAAGGGAAGTTTGCGCTGATGGAAAAGCCCCGTCCCCGCCTGATGGAGGCAGGCGATGCCCTGGTGCGGGTGACGCTGGCCAGTATCTGCACCAGTGACCTGCATATCCTGCACGGCTCCGTGCCCCGGGCGGTACCCGGGATCACCGTGGGCCACGAGATGGTGGGCGTGGTGGAAGAAGTGGGGCCCGGCGTGAAGCAGGTCCGGCCCGGAGACCGGGTGGCCGTCAATGTGGAGACGTTCTGCGGGGAATGCTTTTTCTGCCGCAACGGCTGGGTCAACAACTGCACCGACCCCAACGGCGGCTGGGCCCTGGGCTGCCGCATTGACGGCGGTCAGGCGGAGTATGTGCGGGTGCCTTACGCCGACCAGGGCCTTACGCCCATCCCGGAGGGCGTGTCGGATGAACAGGCGCTGTTCGTGGGAGACATCCTGGCCACGGGCTACTGGGCCGCGGACATCTCCGAGATCTCCAGGGGAGATACGGTCCTCATCATCGGCGCGGGCCCCACAGGCATCTGCACCCTCCAGTGCGTGCTGCTCAAGGAGCCGGGGCGGGTGATCGTGTGCGACATCGACCCGGAGCGCCTGGCGCTGGTGCGCCGGTACTGGCCCCAGGTGCTGACCGTGGGGCCGGAGCAGGTGGAGGAGCTGACGCAGGCATACAGCGCCCACGGCGGCGCCGACCGGGTCATCGAAGTGGCCGGCGGCGCGGATACGTTCCGCATGGCCTGGAAGTGTGCCCGGCCCAACGCGGTGGTGACGGTAGTGGCCCTGTACGATGCGCCCCAGGTGCTGCCGCTGCCGGACATGTACGGCAAGAACCTGACGTTCAAGACCGGCGGTGTGGACGGCTGCCGCTGCCGGGAGATCCTGGAGCTGATCTCCGCGGGAAAGATCGACACCACCCCGCTCATCACCCACACCTTCCCCCTGCGGGATATCCAGGCGGCCTACGACCTGTTTGCCCAAAAGCGGGACGGCGTCATCAAGGTGGCGGTGAAGCCGTGAAGAGGATGCGGAGGCAGTGCATAAACTATACACCCGCCGCGCATTCTGAGCGTAGTCCGCGGAAAAAAGACGCCTGGACGGCGGATTAAAAATTGCCCGGGATCACGCAGAAACCGCGCAAATTTGTTAAGATTCCGTAAAGGCTTGACGAATGCTGCGAAATTGTATATAATTTCACCCTGTTGGATCGGCGGTTCTGTGCGCCGTATGCGGACACAGAAAATCCAACAAAAAATTAAAAGAGGGGAATTCGTATCGTGGAAGAGAAAAAATTCCAACCCTACGTCCCGGCAGACAAGGTCATGCCCGAATTTACGGTGGTATCCGTGATCCTGGGCGCCATTTTGGCCGTTGTCTTCGGCGGGGCGAACGCGTACCTGGGCCTGCGTGTCGGCATGACCGTTTCGGCCTCCATCCCTGCGGCGGTGATTTCCATGGGAATCATCCGCAAAGTGCTCAAGCGTGACTCCATTCTGGAAAACAACATGGTCCAGACCATCGGCTCCGCCGGTGAGTCCGTGGCCGCCGGTGCCATCTTCACCCTGCCGGCCCTGTTCATGTGGGCCAAAGAGGGCATGGGCAATGCGCCCTCCCTGGTGGAGATCGGCCTGATCGCCCTGTGCGGCGGCGTGCTGGGCGTGCTCATGATGATCCCCCTGCGCAGTGCGCTGATCGTCAAGGAGCACGGCGTGCTGGCCTATCCCGAGGGCCAGGCCTGCGCCGAGGTGCTCATTGCCGGTGAAGAGGGCGGCGCCAAGGCGTCCACCGTGTTCTCCGGTCTGGGCATCGCTGCCGTCTACAAGTTCATTGCTGACGGATTGAAGGTGTTCCCCAGCGAGATCACCTATGACATCTCCGCTTACAAGGGCTCCGGCATCGGCATCGACGTGCTGCCTGCCCTGGCCGGCGTTGGCTACATCTGCGGCGCAAAGGTGTCCTCCTATCTGTTCGCGGGCGGCCTTTTGGGCTGGTTCGTCATCATGCCCTTGATGGTGCTCTTCGGCAGCGACCTCATTTTGTTCCCTGTCACCGACATGACCATCGGTCAGCTGGTGGCGAAGGACGGCGTCTCCGCCCTGTGGGGCAACTACCTGCGCTACATCGGCGCCGGTGCCGTGGCCTGCGGCGGCGTGCTGAGCCTGGTCAAGTCCCTGCCGCTCATCATCCGCACCTTCAAGGATGCCATGGGTGACTACGCCAAGGGCCGCGGTGAGGTCAGCTCTCTGCGTACCGAGCAGGATATTCCCATGAAGGTGGTCCTGCTGGGCGTGCTGGCGGTGGCCGTGGTGCTGTGGCTGGTGCCCGCCATCCCCCTGAACCTGTTCACCGCGCTGATCGTCATCATCTTCGGCTTCTTCTTTGCGACGGTGTCCTCCCGCATGGTGGGTCTGATCGGTTCTTCCAACAACCCGGTCTCCGGCATGGCCATCGCCACGCTGCTGATCTCCACCCTGCTGCTCAAGGCCACCGGTACCGAGGGCATTGAGGGCATGACTGCCGCCATCGTCATCGGCGGCGTCATCTGCGTCATCGCCGCCATCGCCGGCGATACCTCTCAGGACCTGAAGACCGGCTTCCTGGTGGGTGCTACCCCCCGCAAGCAGCAGATCGGTGAGATCGTGGGTGTGGCCGTGTCCGCCGTGGCCATCGGCGCGATTTTGTACCTGCTGAGCATGGCTTGGGGCGGCTACGGCTCCGACGCTCTGCCCGCTCCCCAGGCGACGCTGATGAAGATGATCGTCGAGGGCGTCATGGGCGGCAACCTGCCCTGGAACCTGGTGCTGGTGGGCGTGTTCATCGCTTTGATGGTGGAAGTGCTGAAAATTCCCGTGCTGCCCTTCGCCATCGGTCTGTATCTGCCCATCTACCTGTCCGTTCCCATGATGCTGGGCGGCGCCCTGCGCTGGTTCCTGGAAAAGCGCAAGTACGCTTCCGAGAAGGAGAAGGACAATGTGGTGCAGTCCGGCGTGCTCTATTCCTCCGGCCTGATCGCCGGCGAGGGCATCGTGGGCATTCTGCTGGCCGTGCTGGCCATCATCCCTGCCGGTGTGGATGCTGAGGGCGCTGCGCTGTATGTCAGCGACAAGATC
The DNA here is from genome assembly GCA_019418625.1 of Clostridiales bacterium. Taxonomy (GTDB): domain Bacteria; phylum Bacillota; class Clostridia; order Oscillospirales; family Oscillospiraceae; genus Oscillibacter. The sequence goes on from DYBL01000075.1 coordinate 27,977, forward strand.
AACATCAGCGAGCTGTTCAGCATCGGCCAGATCGGCGGCCTGGTGGTCTTCGCTCTGCTGCTGCTGACCATCTATCGGTTTGCCACCAAGGACCAGAAGAAGTCCTGATAAAAACATTGCTTTCCCACGGGCCGGGCTGTATACTTTGGTATGCAGCCCGGCTTGGGCTATCAGCAAAAAGGAGAAGCGACATGTCCAAAAAACAAGCGGAGAACTATCTGGACTTCGTGCCCGTGCCCAATCCCCGCAACACCTGGAGCGAGGAAGGCGGCATTGTGACCATCCACATGGTCCATCGGGGCTTTTACGACCGCCTGGCTCAGAAGCTGTTCCACACCCCGCCGGTGAGCCACATCAAACTGGATGAATACGGCAGCTTTCTCTGGCTGCGGATCGACGGAGAAAAGTCCGTGGGCGCGCTGGCCGAGGCACTGCGGGAGGAGTATGGCCAGGCAGCGGAGCCGCTGTATGACCGGCTGGTGCACTATATGCAGATCCTGCACAACAACCACTTCATCCTCTTCCGCGGAAAGGACAAGGTGAAGCCGTGAGTATGGGGCAGATCATTCTGGGCATCGTACTCTTTGCGCTGGTCACAGCAGTGCTGTATGTGTGGGGCCTGAAAAAGAGCATGACCCAGCAGGAGGACCTGGACCGGGCCCTGCTGCGCAAAAGCGCGGAGCGGGTAAACCACTATTTGAAAGCACATGATACCATCGACCGGGCGGAGATGGCCCGGCTGGTGGAGGGCGTCCGGGCGGGACTGTTCTGGTCCCGGTCCCGGGCCGGCGTCCGGGACGGAAAGAAGTTCGTTCCGGAACTGATCGAGTATATGACGGAGCGGCAGCTGCTGGAGGAAGTCTCCCGCGGCCGCTATCGCCGTAAGCCGTAAGTACGGCATTTTGAAAGGAGCATCCGAACATGAGCGTATTGGAACAGCTGGAACCGAAGAGCGTCATGAGCTTTTTTGAGCAGATGTGCGCCATTCCCCACGGTTCCCGGAACACGAAGGCCATCAGCGACTGGTGCGTGGCGTTCGCCAAGGAGCGGGGCCTGGAATATCACCAGGACGAGGCCAACAACGTGATCATCATCAAAGAGGCTACGCCCGGCTATGAGTCTGCCGAGCCGGTCATCCTGCAGGGCCACCTGGATATGGTGTGCGAGAAGGCGGCCGGCTGTGAAAAGGATATGGACCGGGAGGGACTGGACCTGGCGGTGGACGGAGATTACGTCTATGCCAAGGGCACGACCCTGGGCAGCGATGACGGCATCGCAGTGGCCATGGCCATGGCCGTGCTGGATGCGGACGATCTGCCCCATCCCCGGGTAGAGGCTGTGTTCACCACCGACGAGGAGATCGGCCTGCTGGGTGCGGCAGTGCTGGATGTGTCCCCGCTGAAGGGCCGCAAGATGCTCAATCTGGACTCCGAGGCCGAGGGCATTTTCACGGTCAGCTGCGCCGGCGGCAATACCAGCACCTGCGCACTGCCCGTTTCCCGCGAGCCCTTTGACGGCACCGCCCTGACCATCCGGGTGGAGGGCCTCACCGGCGGTCACTCCGGCGCGGAGATCCACAAGGGCCGGGCCAACGCCAATATGACCCTTGGCCGTGTGCTGCAGGCTGCGGCCAAGCGCGGCGCCCTGCGCATCCAGAGCGTGGACGGCGGACTGAAGGACAACGCCATCCCCGTGGCCTCCAAGGCCTGCGTGGTGGCGGCGGACGCGGCGGCTGTGAAAGCGGCTGCTGCGGAGCTGGAGACGGCACTGAAAAACGAGTTCCGGGTGACGGATCCCCAGCTGAGCGTGGTGGTAGAGGACGGCTGCACCGACGTGGTGCCTATGGACGCATCCTCCACGGAGAAGGTCATCTGCATGCTCACGTGCCTTCCCAACGGTGTGCAGGCCATGAGCGCTGAGATCGAGGGCCTGGTGCAGACCTCCCTGAACATGGGTATCCTCGCCACAGCGGAGCAGGAAGTCCGTGCGGGCTTCTGCGTGCGCAGCAGTGTGGACTCCCAGAAGGAGATGCTCAAGGCACGCTTGGAGACGCTCATGGGCATCCTGGGCGGCAGCGTGACCTTTGCCGGAGATTATACTGGCTGGCAGTATCAGGAGAACTCTCCTCTGCGGGATCTGATGGTGGAGGTCTATCGGGAGCAGTACGGCTGCGAGCCCAAGGTAGAGGCCATCCACGCGGGATTGGAGTGCGGTCTGTTCGCCGGCAAGATGCCCGGCCTGGACTGCGTGTCCATCGGTCCCGACCTGCTGGAGATCCACACGCCCCGGGAGAAAATGAGCATCAGCTCCGTGCAGCGGATCTGGCGCTTCGTCACCGAGGTGCTCAAGCGCTCCAAGTAATAGGAAAACAAAAAGACGTGCGTCCCAATGGGGATGCACGTCTTTTTGTTATAGCTCCGTATATTTCTCCGCCCGGCCCCGGGCTTTTTCCACCGGGTACTTGGCTTCGTTTTTGGTTACCTTTTCGTTCATGATCTCATCCAGGTCCATGCCGCACACGTCCGCCATCAAAATGCAGTAGCTGAGGACGTCTGCCAGCTCCTCCCGGATCTTGTCCTGCTTTTCCTCGCAGCGAAGGTCGGTGCCGCTCCACTGAAATACCTCCAGCAGCTCCGCAGCCTCCAGAGAGAGGGAGATGGCCAGGTCTTTGGGGGTGTGGAACTGGAGCCAGTCCCGGTCGTCCCGGAACCGCAGCACCCGGGCAATGGTCTCGTCTTTGAGCATGGCTGCCTCCTTATGCCCGCACGGCCCAGCGCAGCTTCGTGGAGCGGGCGCGGGGGTTCTGGAAGCACTCCTGGGCAGACGGGCGGATCACATCCTCCGAAACTTCGGAAAAGACCCCCTCACGGGCGTACTGCCGGAAGGCCTTTTTCACCAGACGGTCCTCGCCGGAATGGAAGGTGAGGATGGCGGCACGGCCGCCGGGCTTCATGACGCCGGGGAGCTTATCCAGAAAGCTGTAGAGCACCTCAAACTCACTGTTGACGTCAATGCGCAGGGCCTGGAACGTCCGCTGACAGGATTTTTTCACCGCCTCGGCCCGCTCTGCCGGCGGCAGGAACGCAAGGGCACCCTCAATGACAGCGGCCAGCTGCCGGGTGGTGTCGATGGAGATGCCTTTGCGGAAGGTCTGTGTGATGGCCTTTGCAATACGCTGGGCGTAGGGCTCGTCCGCGTTTTCCACCAGCATGGCCTCCAGCTCATCGGTGTCCAGCTCCCGGAGGCGCTGCGCGGCGGTGATGCCGGCGGTGGGATCCAGGCGCAGATCCAGAGGGCCGTCCTGCTTGAAGGTAAAGCCACGCTCCGGATTATCGATCTGCATGGAGGATACGCCCAGGTCCGCCAGCACGAAATCAAAGAGCACACCGGGAGCCACCTGGTCCACCTGGGCAAAGTTCATGCGGCGGATGGTCAGGATCTCCTCGCCGTATCCCAGGGCAGCCAGCCGGGCTTTCGTCTTTTCCGATTCAATGGGGTCGATGTCAGTGGCATAGAGATGCCCGCTGCCCTGGAGCTGCTCCAGCATTTTGCGGGTGTGGCCGCCGTAGCCCAAGGTGGCGTCATAGCCGGTCTGGCCGGGCTGGATCTGCAATACCTCCAGGATCTCTTTTACCATGATAGGAACGTGCATGCCTGCCGGCGTCTTGCCGCTGCGCAGGATCTTTTCAACCTGGTCCTGGTATTTTTCCGGATTAAGCTCCTTGTATTTGTCCTGAAAGCGCCGGGGATGGGTGCCGGAATAGCGGACGCGGCGCTTGTGGGGCTGTTCCATGGTATCAACTCCTTTAAAAGTCGCTTTTATCATAGCATATGGAGCGGGAAAAATGAAGCGCAGAGGAGAAAAGAAGAAAAAATCGGAAAAAGAGGAAAAAAGGTGTTGACAAAAGTAGGGAGGCGTGGTATTCTAACCAAGCTGTCGCCGCGGTGAGCACTGCGGCAGAGAGGAAATGAAAAAAGTACTTGACAGCGACCACAAGATGTGGTAATATAAAAAAGTTGCTGCTGATATGAAAACGGATCGGGCGTCAAAACTTTTGAAAAAAGTTCTTGACAAACGAAATGAAGTTGAGTATAATAGCAATGTTCCGCCGGGAACGGCGTGTACCTTGTAAATTAAACAACGTAACGAAAAGAAAGCACCAGACGGGCGCTTGAATGGTGAGAAATCACCAGGAAAGCGAACCAAGAGGCAGCGAGCCGGGTTAAGTCAATTACCGGTGGAGCTGCAAAACATGAAGCTATGGAAATAGCTCTATGAAAGATTAGCTCGGACTACGGTCCGTGTTGATACCATTTTATAGAGAGTTTGATCCTGGCTCAGGACGAACGCTGGCGGCGTGCTTAACACATGCAAGTCGAACGGAGTGCTCATGACAGAGGTTTCGGCCAATGGATTGAGTTACTTAGTGGCGGACTGGTGAGTAACGCGTGAGGAACCTGCCTTTCAGAGGGGGACAACAGCTGGAAACGGCTGCTAATACCGCATGACGCATGACCGGGGCATCCCGGACATGCCAAAGATTTTATCGCTGAAAGATGGCCTCGCGTCTGATTAGATAGTTGGCGGGATAACGGCCCACCAAGTCGACGATCAGTAGCCGGACTGAGAGGTTGACCGGCCACATTGGGACTGAGATACGGCCCAGACTCCTACGGGAGGCAGCAGTGGGGAATATTGGGCAATGGACGCAAGTCTGACCCAGCAACGCCGCGTGAAGGAAGAAGGCTTTCGGGTTGTAAACTTCTTTTGTCAGGGAACAGTAGAAGAGGGTACCTGACGAATAAGCCACGGCTAACTACGTGCCAGCAGCCGCGGTAATACGTAGGTGGCAAGCGTTGTCCGGATTTACTGGGTGTAAAGGGCGTGTAGCCGGAGAGACAAGTCAGATGTGAAATCCGCGGGCTCAACTCGCGAACTGCATTTGAAACTGTTTCCCTTGAGTATCGGAGAGGTAACCGGAATTCCTAGTGTAGCGGTGAAATGCGTAGATATTAGGAAGAACACCAGTGGCGAAGGCGGCTTTCTGGACTGAAACTGACGCGGAGGCTCGAAAGCGTGGGGAGCAAACAGGATTAGATACCCTGGTAGTCCACACCGTAAACGATGATTACTAGGTGTTGGAGGATTGACCCCTTCAGTGCCGCAGTTAACACAATAAGTAATCACCTGGGGAGTACGACCGCAAGGTTGAAACTCAAAGGAATTGACGGGGGCCCGCACAAGCAGTGG
>DYBL01000076.1 GCA_019418625.1 Clostridiales bacterium
CTACCGGGAGGGCCTGCGGTATCTGCGGGGGCAGCTGCTGGCAGTGCTGTCCAACCTGACCCGCTTCGCCCGGCAGTACAAGGCCACCCCCACCCTGGGCTACACCCACTATCAGCCCGCCCAGCTGGTGACCGTGGGCAAGCGGGCCACCCTCTGGATGCAGGATTTTCTCGCTGATCTGGAGGAGCTGGACTTCGTCCTGGCCAACCTGAAATTCCTGGGCTGCCGGGGCACCACCGGCACGGAGGCCAGCTTCCTGGACCTCTTTGACGGGGACGAGGCCAAGATCGACGAGATGAACCACCAGATCAGCGCCGAGTTCGGCTTTGACAAGTGCTTTGATGTGTGCGGTCAGACCTATCCCCGCAAGGTGGACAGCCGCATCCTCTCTTGCCTGTCCGCCATCGCCCAGAGCTGCTACCGCATGGCAAACGACATCCGCCTTCTCCAGCACGACCGGCAGGTGGAGGAGCCCTTTGAGAAAAACCAGATCGGCTCTTCCGCCATGGCCTACAAGCGCAACCCCATGCGCTGCGAGCGCATCTGCTCCCTGGCCCGGTATCTCATGGCCGACGCCATGAACGCCCCTATGACCGCCTCCGTCCAGTGGATGGAGCGCACGCTGGACGACCCCGCCAACCGCCGCATCTCCATGCCGGAGGGCTTCCTCTGCGCCGACGCCATCCTGCGCCTTTGCCAGAACGTCACCGACGGGCTGCATGTAAACGAAAAGGTGGTGGAGTCCACCGTGCGGGAGTACCTGCCTTTCATTGCCACGGAGAATCTGATGATGGAGGCCGTCAAGCGGGGCGGCGACCGTCAGGAGCTCCATGAGATCATCCGCCAGTGCTCCATGGCCGCCACCGCCCGCATGAAGGAGGGCGAAAAGTGTGACCTTCTCAGCCGTCTGGCAGCCGAGCCCGCCTTCGGCATGACGGAGGCGGAGATGGAGGCCGTGCTGACCCCCTCGGCCTACATCGGCCGCTGCCCCAGCCAGGTGGACGCGTTCCTGGCCAAAGTCCGCCCCCTGCTGAGCCAGGCTGCCACGGACACGCCGGACATCGCCCTGTAAGTGCGCTCCTCGGAGCGCGGACAAGTGTCCTTGTGCAAAACGATGATTTTTTCTCCCCTGCCGCCGGATTTTCCGGCGGCAGGTTTGTTTTATTTGCCGTTGACAGTTCCCCGCCGGAAGTGCTACACTCCAACCATCAAATTTGATATCCCAAACAGCGTGGATGGAGAAAAGTACCGCAGGCGTTCCGGGCCAGTGAGCGGGGGAGAGTGGAAACCCCGTACCAAAGAACCGGCGGGAAGAACACTCCGGAGCCGCAATCCGAACGCGGGTGACCGCCAGTAGGTGCGACGGGTTGTGACCGTTACATCACACAGGCTTGATAGAGCCGGGAAAGGGGCCCTCATGGGGGCAAATTAGGTGGCACCGCGGATCGCAGCTATTCGTCCTAAAATTTTTAGGAGAAGGCTGCGTTTTTTATTTCCGGAGGTGCTTTTTATGTGTTCCATCATCGGTTTTTCCAAAAAGACCCGCTCCGCAGCGGACATTCGGCCCTACTTTGAGCGTACCCACTCCCGGGGCCCCGACATGGCCCGCATCATCGAGACGCCCACCGGCTACCTGGGCTTCCAGCGGCTGGCCATCATGGGCCTGACGGAGGCAGGCATGCAGCCGTTCCAGTTGGGTGGGGACTATGTGGTGTGCAACGGGGAGATCTACGGCTTCCGCGTCCTGAAGCGGCAGCTCGCCGAGCAGGGCTACACGTTCCAAAGCGGCAGCGACTGTGAGGTGCTGCTGCCCCTGTACCACGAACACGGCCTGGACATGTTCGCCATGCTGGATGCGGAGTTCGCCCTCATCCTCTACGACGGGGCCTCCGGCGAGCTCATCGCCGCCCGGGACCCCATCGGCATCCGTCCCCTGTTCTACGGCTACGACACCGACGGCGGCATCGTGTTCGCCAGCGAGGCCAAAAACCTGGTGGGGCTTTGCGCTGAGATCTGCCCCTTCCCTCCGGGCCACTACTACGCCCACGGCAAATTCGTCCGCTACGCCGAAGTGACAAAGGTGGAGCGCTGCATCCGCGGCGACCTGGATACGGTATGCCGGGGCATCCGGGACCGGCTCATCGCCGCCGTGGATAAGCGGCTGGACGCAGACGCCCCTCTGGGCTTCCTGCTCTCCGGCGGGCTGGACTCCTCGTTGGTGTGCGCCATCGCCGGCCGTGTGCTGGGCAAGCCCATCCGCACCTTTGCCATCGGCATGGACACCGACCCCATCGACCTCAAGTACGCCCGGGAGGCCGCCGACTACATCGGCGCTGACCACACGGAGGTCACCATGACCCGTCAGGAAGTGCTGGACGCCCTGGAGGAGGTCATCGCCCTGCTCGGCACCTGGGACATCACCACCATCCGGGCCAGCATCGGCATGTACCTTTGCTGCAAGGCAATCCATGCGCGCACGGACGTGCGGGTGCTGCTGACCGGCGAGATCTCCGACGAGCTGTTCGGCTACAAATACACGGACTTCGCCCCCAGCGACGAGGCCTTCCAGCAGGAGGCGAAAAAGCGGATAGAGGAGCTTTATATGTACGATGTGCTGCGGGCCGACCGGTGCATCTCCGTCAACTCTCTGGAGGCCCGTGTCCCCTTCGGCGACCTGGATTTTGTCAAGTACGTCATGTCCATCGACCCGGCCATGAAGCGCAACACCTACGGCATGGGCAAATACCTGCTGCGCCGCGCCTTCGAAAAGGACCATCTGCTGCCCGACTCCATCCTCTGGCGGCAGAAGGCCGCCTTCTCCGACGCCGTGGGCCACTCCATGGTGGATGACCTGAAGGCCTATGCCGAGGCGCGGTACACCGACGAGGAGTTCGAGACTCTGCGCCGCAAGTACCCCTACTGCACCCCCTTTACCAAGGAGAGCCTGCTCTATCGTGAGATCTTTGAAAAGTACTATCCCGGCCAGGCGGCCATGATCTGCGGCTATTGGATGCCCAACCGCAGCTGGCCCGGCTGCGACGTGGACGATCCCTCTGCCCGGTGTTTGTCAAACTACGGCGAGAGCGGGAAGTGAAAGCCCCGATTTTTATAGGTATTACCCATTGCGTTCCGGCGATTTTATGGTACTCTTTATAGTAAGAAACAGAGGAGGATGAACGTATGAGCACCACACCCAAGCTTCCCGAGCTGTTCGGAAGCATGGTTTTCAATGAAGAGACCATGAAAGACCGGCTTTCTTCCGCATCTTACAGCTCCTGGAAAAAATGCATCACCGACGGCACGTCTTTGGATCTGGCCACCGCCAACGAGATCGCGGAGGCCATGAAGCAGTGGGCCGTGGAAAAGGGCGCCACCCATTTCACCCACTGGTTCCAGCCCATGACCGGCATCACCGCCGAAAAGCACGAGGGCTTCATCTCCCCCGTGGGCGGCGGCAAGATCATGATGGAGTTTTCCGGCAAAGAGCTGGTGCGGGGCGAGTCCGACGCGTCCTCCTTCCCCTCCGGCGGCCTGCGGGCCACCTTTGAGGCCCGGGGCTACACCGCCTGGGACCCCACCTCCTTCGCCTTCATCAAGGAGGGCACCCTCTGCATCCCCACCATCTTCTGCTCCTACGGCGGAGAGGCCCTGGACAAAAAAACGCCCCTGCTCCGGTCCATGGATGAAGTCAGCCGCCAGGCCGTGCGGATCCTGCGCCTGTTCGGCGACACGGAGACCAAGCGCGTCACCCCCCAGGTAGGCCCCGAGCAGGAGTACTTCCTCATCGACAAGGCCCTGTACGCCAAGCGGATGGACCTGCGGATGACCGGCCGCACCCTCTTCGGCGCCAAGCCCCCCCGGGGCCAGGAGCTGGATGATCACTACTACGGTGCCATCAAGCCCCGGGTAGCCGCCTACATGAAGGACCTGGACGAGACGCTGTGGGCCCTGGGCGTGCTCAGCAAGACCAAGCACAACGAGGCCGCCCCCTCCCAGCACGAGATGGCACCCATTTACACAGACGCCAACGACGCCTGCGACAAAAACCAGCTGACCATGGAGATGATGAAGAAGGTGGCCGACCGTCACGACCTGGTCTGCCTGCTCCATGAAAAGCCCTTTGCCGGCGTCAACGGCTCCGGCAAGCACGACAACTGGTCTTTGGGCACCGACACAGGCAAAAACCTCTTCCGCCCCGGCTCCACCCCCCGGCAGAACGCCCAGTTCCTCCTCTTCCTGGCGGCCTTCGTCAAGGGTGTGGATGAGTATCAGGACTTCCTGCGGGCCACCGTGGCCTTTGCCGGCAACGACCATCGCCTGGGCGCCCTGGAAGCGCCGCCGGCCGTGGTGTCCATTTTCCTGGGTGATGAGCTGGGCGCCGTGGTGGACTCCATCATCCACGGCACCGAGTTCAAAGAGCCCGGCAAGCGCACGCTGCAGATCGGCGTGGACGTGCTGCCGGCCATCAGCCTGGACAACACCGACCGCAACCGCACCTCCCCCATGGCCTTTACCGGCAACAAGTTCGAGTTCCGCATGCTGGGCTCCTCCCAGTCCATCTCCGGCCCCAACATCGCCCTCAACACCATCATGGCCGAGGAGCTGGAGCAGTTCGCCGACCAGCTGGAAAAGTCGGAAAACTTCCAGGAGGACCTGCAGGCCCTTATCAAGAAGACCTTCACGGAGCATCAGCGCATCATCTTCAACGGCAACGGCTACGACGAGGCCTGGATCGCCGAGGCGGAGCGCCGGGGCCTTTGCAACTTCACCTGCACCGTGGACGCCCTGCCCATGTACACCGCCCGGAAAAACATCGACCTGTTCGTCAAGCACGGCATCTACACCGAGGGCGAGATCAACGCCCGGGCAGAGATCCACATTGAAAACTACACCACGGTCCTCTCCATCGAGGCCAAGACCATGGTGAGCATGATCCGCCACGAGATCCTGCCCGCTGTCTCCTCCTACTCCGGCGCCCTGTGCACCCGGGCGGCAGAAAAGAAGTCCCTGGGCATCTCCTGCGGCTTCGAGACCTCCACCGCCGCCCAGATCTCGGATCTTGCCGACCAGCTCTCGGATATCTGCGGCAAGCTGGAGCGTGACATTGCCGCCACGCCCGCCGAGGCTACGCCCGCCATGGTTTACAGCCACGACGTGCTGACGCCGGATATGCAGGAAGCCCGCCGGATCGCCGACCAGCTGGAGACCCTCACCGCCAAGGACTATTGGCCCTTCCCGGTGTACTCCGACCTGCTGTTCTCCGTGTGACCCCAAAAAACGCCAAAGCCGCCCGCTCCCAAAAGGAGCGGGCGGCTTTTTTACATTCCGCACGGTCAGAGGATCACATCGAAAAACAGCGCCAGGATGGTGGTGACGATGCCGCAAAGGCCGATGGCGATGCCGCTCATGGCCCCTTCCGCCTCGCCCAGCTCCAGGGCCTTGGCCGTGCCCAGGGCGTGGCTGCACGCGCCGATGGCCAGTCCCTTTTCCATGGGGTTGCGGGCACCCGTCAGCCGGATGAGCAGCGGTGCGCACAAATTGCCCAGGATCCCCGTAAGGATCACCGCCGCCACCGTAATGGGCACCATGCCGCCGTGGCCCTCGGCAATGGCGGTGGCAATGGGCGTGGTAACAGACTTGGGCAGCAGCGACACGGTCAGAGCTTTGTCCAGCCCAAACAGGCGGCACAGCACCCAGATGGAGCCCACGGAGGCCACGGTCCCTGCCGTGCACCCCACCAGCACCGGCAGCAGGTTGCGCAAAAGCGTCTCCCGCTGGGCGTAGATGGACATGGCGATGCACACGGTGGCCGGGGACAAAAAGAGGTTGATGAGGCTGCCGCCCGCGTCGTAGTTCTCATAGGGGATGTGGAACACGGTGAGCACCGCAATGACCATCAGGGCCGCCAGCACCAGACTGTTGCAGACCACCAAGCCTGTCTTTTTCTGGATCTTTACGCCCAGCACATAGCAAAGCGCCGTCAGGGCGATGCCGAAGAAAGGAGAGGACGTCAGCTCTGCCATCACCGCTTCCCCCTTTCCATCCACCGGATGGTCAGCCGCACGGCCCACACCGTGACGGCAAAGGTCACCACCGTGGACACCAGGCAGATCACCACCAGCGCCACCAGATTGCTGCGCAGCACATCCGTATAGTTCATAATGGACACCACAGCGGGCACAAAGAAAAACGGCAGGTTCCCCAGCAAAAAGTCCGACTTTTCCTGGATGTGCTCCGTGCGGATCACACCCACTCCCAGCAGCACCAGCAGCGCGGCCATACCGATGATGCTGGCCGGCAGGGAAAAGGGCAGCACTGCCTCCACGCACTGACTGAGCCAGCAGATGCCGAACAGCAGCGCCACTTGCAAAATGATCTTCATAGGAACTCTCCACCTTTGGAAAAAATTTGTTCTTATTCTAGGTTCTTCTCCTCCGGAAGTCAAATCTCCCCTGCGCCGCAGGCTCATTTTCAGCGTTTCGCCGCAAGGAAGGGCCCCTGGCCGCTAAAATCCTGTTAACATTTATTTTAGATTTTTCTGCTTGCACCTGCCAAAGCCATCGTGCTATACTCAGGGTGTTGTAAAAATCGGTATGGAGGTGCCTCGTGCAAAAACGCAGCCACAAGCTTCTTGCTTCCACGCTTTTGTCCGCCCAGGACGGTTTTTCTGCCCGCCGCTTTGAACTGGCTTTCCTGTTCGGTTCCTTTCAGCCCGACTGCAATCCCCTGACCTATCTGAAGGGTTCCCGACGGGCCCGCAAGCTCCGGGGCCACAACTATTCCAACTCCCAGCCCTATATCGCCTCCCGCATCGCCAAGCTGCAAAACCGGCAGCGCTGGACCATGTGGCAGTACTATACTCTGGGCAAGCTCACCCACTACCTGGCCGACGCCTTTACCTATCCCCACAATGAAAACTACACGGAGAGCCTGATCGCCCACCGCCAGTACGAGGACGACCTGCGCTCGTACCTTGCCCAGTACCTGCGCTTCCGCAGCCTGCGCAGCCAGCAGCGCCGCGCCGATCTGGCCGCCGCCATCGAGGAGCTGCACCGGCAGTACATGACCGCCCAGTCCTCCATGCAGCGGGACGTGCAGTACATCCTCCAGGCCACCGCCATGCTCATGGCCGGCGTCTGCCCCAAGGCCGCCTGACCGGCCCGTTGGTTTTTTCTGTGAAAATACGCCAGATTTTTTCTGCGTGTTTGTCAGAATTGTCACTTTTCTTTTTCCCTTGCGAGTGCTATCCTTTAAATATCTAAAGTGCCCGAAAGGAATGCAGTATGAACCACACCATGTTCGCAGCTGAATACCGTTACTTTAGCTTTACCTACTTTTATGGTAAGGCTTATTTCGGTTGTGCTGAACGTGCATGTGATTGATGGGGCGCTGTATCGCAATCCGTCCATCTTCGTCCGCAGCCAACCGGCTGCGGACGTTTTTTTATTCATGGACCATTTTCAGGAGGGATTCTCTATGATCGTCGTTTTGAAGCACAACCCCAACCGTGACCAGCTGGAAAGCCTGATCGCCTGGCTCCAGGACAAGGGCATCATCATCCACACCAGCATCGGCGAGGCCCACACCATTTTGGGCCTGGTGGGCGACACCTCCCAGCTGGACATCGACCTGATCGCCGCGCTGGACATCGTGGAAGACGTCAAGCGGGTGCAGGAGCCCTACAAGAACGCCAACCGCAAGTTCCACCCCGAGGACACCGTGGTCAAGGTGGGCAACACCCAGATCGGCGGCGGCAATCTCACCATCATGGCCGGTCCCTGCTCCGTGGAGAGCGAGGAGCAGGTGGTGGCCATCGCCAAGGCCGTGAAGGCCAGCGGCGCCACCATGCTCCGGGGCGGCGCTTTCAAGCCCCGCACCTCCCCCTACTCCTTCCAGGGCCTGGGCGCCACGGGCCTGGAGTACCTGAAGGTGGCCCGGGAGGAGACGGGCCTGCCCATCGTCACTGAGCTGATGGATCTGAGCCAGCTGCCCTTGTTCAAGGACGTGGACGTGATCCAGATCGGCGCGCGAAACATGCAGAACTTCGACCTCCTCAAGGCCGTGGGCCGGCAGGAAAAGCCCGTCATGATCAAGCGGGGCATGTCCGCCACCTATGAGGAGTGGCTCATGAGCGCCGAGTACGTCATGGCCGGCGGCAATGAAAACGTGATCCTCTGCGAGCGGGGCATCCGCACCTTCGAAAGCTACACCCGCAACACGCTGGATCTTGCCTGCATCCCCGTTCTGCGCAAGCTGACCCACCTGCCCATCATCATCGACCCCAGCCACGCCACCGGCAAGAGCTGGCTGGTGGAGCCCCTGGCCATGGGCGCCGTGGCCACCGGTGCCGACGGCCTCCAGATCGAGGTCCACAACGACCCGGCCCACGCCCTGTGCGACGGCCCCCAGTCCCTCAAGCCTGAGGCGTTCGACGCCCTGGCCAAGAAGCTCTTCAAGCTGCACGAGGCCGTCAAGGCCATGGAGGAATAAGGTATGAACGTGGGAATCGTGGGCCTGGGGCTCATCGGCGGCTCCATGGCCAAAAGCATCAAGTCCCGTACAGGCCACACCGTCTACGGCACGGACCTCAGCGCCGAGACCATGACCATGGCCCGCATGTGCGGCGCCATCGATGCCCCGCTGACGGAGGAGAACCTGGGTACGTGCGACCTCATTCTGGTGGCCATCCGGCCCCAGGCCGCCATTGACTGGGTGAAGTCCCACGCCGGCGCCATCTCCAGGTCCGCCATCGTGGTGGACCTGTGCGGCGTCAAGCGCAGCGTGGTGGCGGCCATCGCCCCGGTGGCGGAGCAGTACGGCTTTGCCTACATCGGCGGCCACCCCATGGCCGGCCGGGAGCGGGGCGGCTTCACCGCCGCCACAGATGACCTCTACGTGGGCGCCTCCATGATCCTCACGCCGGACAAGCGCACGGACATGCAGCTTCTGGAGACGCTGAAGGCCTTCTTCCTGGATGTGGGCTTCGCGGGCCTCACCTTCTCCACCCCGGAAGAGCATGACCGCATCATCGCCTTCACCTCCCAGCTGGCCCACATCGCCTCCAGCGCCTACGTCAAGTCGCCGGAGGCCCAGCGCCGCCGGGGCTTCTCCGCCGGCAGCTTCCAGGATATGACCCGTGTGGCCCGGCTGGACGAGGACATGTGGACGGAGCTGTTTCTGGCCGACGCCGACTACCTCACAAGCGAGCTGGAGGTTCTGGTAGGCCATCTGAACGAATACCTGGACGCCCTGAAAAACCGGGATGCCCAGCAGCTGCGCGCCCTGCTGCGGGACGGCCGGGAGAAAAAGGCCACCGCCGGCGGCAACTGAGGCCCCATGCGCAGCGTCCCTATCCTATATAAAAGGAGTTTTCCCTATGTCCGACTCCATCCAAACCATTCCCGTCCGCACCAGTCCCGCCTACACCGTGCAGATCGCCCCGGGCCTGCTGGGCCGGTGCGGATCGCTGCTGGGAGAGGTGCTTCCCCCCTGCCGCGTGGCCGTAGTCACCGACAGCGCCGTAGCGCCGCTCTATCTGGAGCGGGTGACCGCAAGTCTCACCAGCGCAGGCTTTGCCGTGGTCTCCTATGTGTTTCCCGCCGGAGAGTCCCACAAGAACATGGCCACCTTGTCCGGCATTCTGGAATTTCTGGCCCGGGAGCATCTGACCCGCACGGACTGCGTAGCCGCCCTGGGCGGCGGCGTGGTGGGAGACATGGCGGGCTTTGCCGCCGCCGTGTACCTCCGGGGCATCCGCTATGTACAGCTGCCCACCACCCTCCTTGCCGCCGTGGACTCCTCCGTGGGGGGCAAGACCGCCGTGGACCTTGCCGCCGGGAAGAACCTGGCCGGTGCCTTTTTGCAGCCCGCCGCGGTGCTCTGCGACACAGACTGCCTTGCCACGCTGCCGCGGGACGTATTTGCCGACGGCGCCGCCGAGGCCATCAAGACCGGCGTCCTCTCCGACGAATCCCTCTTTGCCCTCTTTGAAGACGGCACCCTCACCGCTGCCCCGGGGTCCGTCATCGCCCGGTGCGTCGCCTACAAGGCCGGCGTGGTGGAGCGGGACGAAAAAGAGCAGGGAGAGCGGAAGCTATTAAACCTGGGCCACACCGTGGGCCACGCCATTGAAAAGTGCAGCGGCTACGCCATTCCCCACGGCCACGCCGTGGCGGCGGGCCTGGCCATCATGGCCCGGGCCGCCGAGCGTCTGGGGTGGACGGAAGCCCCCGTCGCCGAGCGTATTGCCGGGTGCCTTGCGAAAAACGATCTTCCCACCGGCACCGGCTTTTCCTCCCAGGACCTTGCCCGGGCGGCCCTTTCCGACAAAAAGCGGGCAGGCGACACCATCACCATCGTGGTGCCCCGGCAGATCGGCGCGTGCCAGCTCCGCAAGCTGCCGGTATCGGAGCTGGAAGCCCTTATCGCCGCGGGACTGGAGGGATAAGATGGACATTCGCATCACACCGAAAAAGCTCACCGGCACCGTGACGCCGCCGCCCAGCAAGTCCCAGGCCCACCGTCTGCTCATCGCCGCCGCACTCATCCATCGGGGCGTCAGCGTGATCCACGGCCTGGCAGACTCCCAGGACATTCAGGCCACCCGCCGTTGCCTCACCGCCCTGGGCGCCAGGATCGACGATGTGGACGAGAACACGGTCCAGGTCTGCGGGCTGGGCAATGCCATCGTGGAGGCGGGGCCCGCCCCCATTCTGGACTGCGGGGAGTCCGGCTCCACGCTGCGCTTTTTGATTCCCCTGGCCCTGCTGGTAAACGGAAGCGCCTGCTTCGTCGGCCACGGGCGGCTCATGGAGCGGCCCCAGGGCCCCTATGAAAATCTCTTCCGGGAAAGGGGCATCGCCTGGTCATTCAAGAACGGCGTCCTCTCCGTGGACGGTGGGAAAGGCTATGACGACTACGCCCTCTCTCCCGGGGAATACCGCCTGCCCGGCAACGTATCCAGCCAGTTCTTCACCGGGCTCCTGTTCGTTCTTCCCCTGCTGGACGGTGACTCCACCCTGGTGCCCACCACGCCCCTGGAGAGCCGGGATTATCTGGAGATGACCCGCAGCGTGCTGGAGCTGGCCGGCGTAGAGAGCCGGTGGGAGGGCGATGTGCTCCACATCCCCGGCCGTCAGCACTACGCCCCCTTTGAAGCCGCCGTGGAGGCGGACTGGTCCCAGGCGGCCTTTTGGTACGCGGCCATCGCCCTGGGGTCAAAGCTGGAGCTGGAGGGGCTCAATGCCTTTTCCGTCCAGGGCGACATGGCCGTGGTGCCCCACTTCCTGCGTCTGACCCACCCGGGGGATCTCACCATTGACCTGTCCGGTATCCCGGACCTGCTGCCGCCCCTGGCGGTCATGGCGGCAGTCCGCTCCGGCACCACCCGCTTTGTCAACGCCGCCCGGCTGCGGATGAAAGAGAGCGACCGCCTGACTACCGTCTGCGCCATGCTGACCGCTTTGGGCGGCCGCTGCGAAGAGGGATCCGACAGCCTCACCGTCACCGGCGGCACCCTCACCGGCGGCACGGTGGAAAGTGCGGGCGACCACCGCATCGCCATGGCGGCGGCTATCGCCGCCACCGGCTGCACCGGGCCCGTGACGGTCTTGGGCGCCGAGTGCGTCAAAAAATCCTACCCGGATTTCTGGGAGGTCTACCAGTCCTTAGGAGGTGAAGTCCATGTCCTCTGAGTTTGGAACGCTCATCAAGATCAGCGTATTCGGCCAGTCCCACGGCAAGGCCATCGGCGTGGTCATCGACGGGCTTCCCGCCGGGGAGACCGTGGACACCGAGGAGCTGCAAGCCTTTTTGAACCGCCGCAGAGGCGGCGGCAGTCCCCTCTCCA
Source organism: Clostridiales bacterium (assembly GCA_019418625.1). Classification (GTDB taxonomy): domain Bacteria; phylum Bacillota; class Clostridia; order Oscillospirales; family Oscillospiraceae; genus Oscillibacter. Next base: position 11,849 of record DYBL01000076.1, read on the forward strand.
CCGCCCGCAAGGAGGGGGACGTGCCCGTATTCCTCTCGGGCCTTGAAAACGGCAGGACCTGCGGCGCGCCGCTGTGCGCCGTCATCGAAAACGCCGACCAGCACTCCTCCGATTATGCCGGCCTCACGGACACGCCCCGTCCCGGCCATGCGGATTTTACCGCCGCCGTCAAGTGGGGCGGCGCGGCGGACATGCGGGGCGGCGGACACTTCTCCGGCCGTCTCACGGCCCCGCTGTGCATCGCGGGCGGCATCGCCAAACAAATCCTCTCCCGCCGGGGCATCCATGTAGGCGCTCACCTCTCTTCCGTGGGCACGGAGCAGGACGACGTCTTCCCCCTGCACCCCACGGCGGATCTCTTTGACGCCGTAGCCGCCAAGGCCTTCCCCGTCCTCTCCGACGAGGCGGGGGCGCGGATGCAGAAGGCCATTCTGGCCGCCCGATCCGAGGGGGACTCCCTGGGCGGCATCGTGGAGTGCGCCGCCATCGGCCTCCCCGCCGGGCTGGGAGACCCCATGTTCGACGGGATGGAGAGCCGTCTGGCCGCGGCCCTCTTCGGCATCCCCGCCGTCAAGGGCGTGGAGTTCGGCGCAGGCTTTGACGCCGCCCGGTCCCGCGGCTCGGAAAATAACGACGCCTTTACGGTCGACCGCGGTGCCGTGGTGACGGAGACCAACCACGCCGGCGGCATCCTGGGAGGCATCACCACCGGCATGCCCCTTACCCTGCGGGCAGCCTTCAAGCCCACGCCGTCCATCGCAAAGCCCCAGCAGACCGTATCCCTTTCCGCTATGGAAAATACCCAGCTTCAGATCCGGGGCCGCCACGACCCCTGCATCGCCCATCGGGCTGTCCCTGTTGTCGAGGCGGTCACCGCCGCCGTGCTGTTAGATTTACTGTTGGAGGGAAATCATGGAACTTTCTGAGATTCGCGAACAGATCAATACCGTGGACGAGCAGCTGCTGACGCTGTTTTTGCAGCGCATGGAGCTGTCCGAGGCCGTCGCCGCCTACAAAAACGAGCACCATCTCCCCATTTTGAACAAGCAGCGGGAGCGGGAGATCCTGGCCAAGGTGACGGAGCAGTCCGGTGACAAGGAGCGCTACGCCTACCACCTGTTCTCCACGCTGCTGGAGCTGTCCCGCTCCCGGCAGGCAGAACTCATCTCCGCTCCCACCCGGGTGGCCGCTCAGGTGAAGGCCTCCCTGGCCGCCGGCAGCGAGGTGTTCCCCCAGACGGGGCTGGTTGCCTGCCAGGGCGTGGAGGGCGCCAACTCCCAGGTGGCCTGCGACCGCCTGCTGCCCCGGGGCAACATCGTCTACGTCAAGAGCTTTGAGGCGGTGTTCTCCGCTGTGGAGTCCGGCCTGTGCCGCTTCGGCGTAGTGCCCATCGAAAACAGCTCCAATGGCTCCGTCCGTGCCATCTACGATCTGATCCAGCGCAAGAAGTTCTCCATCGTCCGCTCCACCCGCCTTTGCATCCGCCACGAGCTGCTGACGCTGCCCGGCGTGAAGATGGACGGCATTACGGAGATCTACTCCCACGAGCAGGCCATCGGCCAGTGCAGCAAGTTCCTGGGCAGTCTCAACGGCGTGCGGGTCATCCCCTGCGACAACACAGCCGCAGCCGCCAAGATGGTGGCCGAGAGCGGCAGCCGCCACGCCGCCGCCATCTCCTCTCACCCCTGCGCCGCTCTCTATGGCCTGGAGCCGCTTCGGGACGACATTCAGGACAGCGACAACAACTACACCCGCTTCTTCTGCATCTCCAAGGATCCGGTGATCTATGCCGGTGCCAACCGTATCAGCCTGATTCTGGCCTGCAACAACCGCCCCGGTGCTCTCTACGAGATTCTCTCCAAGCTGGCGGCTCTG
>DYBL01000077.1 GCA_019418625.1 Clostridiales bacterium
GCTGTGGGCCTTACAGGCACGGAGTGGGTCACCTACGGCGCCACCGACGGCTCCAGCGGGGCAATGACGCCAGAGGAACTGCGGGACTTTATGGAGCGGCAGGGGTGCCGGTTTGCCATCATGATGGACGGCGGACGCAAGGTGAATCTGTATGTGCGGGCATCCAATGTGATGATGGAAGGGAAGGACCCCAGCCAAACGCTGATTCTGCTGTGGCTGAACGATGAGGACGATAAGGAGGATAAGCCTATGGAGGAAAGCAAGACGGTGGTGCTGGACGCGGGGCATGATGCCTCCAACCTGGCCAATAAGAGCCCGGACGGGAGCTACTACGAGCACGAGTTCTGCTTGGATATGGCAAAGCGGATCGGCGCTCACCTGCGCCGCTGCGGCGTGGCAGTGGTGGAGACCCGGCCGGACGGGGCGGCGGTGTCTCTGGCGGAACGGTGCGCCATCGCGAACGATATCAAGGGCCTGGATCTCTTTGTGAGTCTCCACTCCAACGCGGCGGACGGCAGCGGCTGGTCCAGCGCCCGGGGATGGAGCGCGTATGTCTACGGCGCCGGCGGAGAGCGGGAGCAGGCGGCCAAGGCGATCCTGGCCCGGGTCCGGGAGACGGGGACGGCCGTGCGCTCGAGCCCGATCGTGTATGACCCGTCGCTGTACGTCCTCAAGCACACGGCGGCCCCGGCGGTGCTCATCGAACACGCCTTCCACACGAACCAGGAGGATGTGGCGAACCTGAAGGACAGCGCCTGGCGGGCCACAGTAACCGAGGCGGAGGCCCGGGGCATCACGGATTACCTGGGCATCCCCTGGGTGGCTGAGACGCCCCAGGAGCCCGTTGTGGTCTCTGAAGCGGAACGGGCGGTGGCATGGATCACGGAAAGCGGCATCATGCAGGGAGATGCAGCCGGGGATCTGATGCTGGACCAGCCCCTGACCCGCCGGCAGTATGCCGTGATGGAGTATCGAAAGCACCTGTTGGGGCTGCAGTAAAGGAGGAACACATGGCGACATTTAGTGAAATGGTCAAGCAGCACGGCTCTGTGTCTGCTGCGCTGAAAGCCAATGGCTACAACAAGGGCAGCGACGGGACCTGGAGAAAGGAGAGTACAGCTTCCACGGTCAGTTCCGGCGGGAAGACCTCCTCCGGCGGGACTTCCGGCAGTTCCGCCGGGAGTTCAGGCGGAAGCAAAGGAAGCAGTTCGGCGGGGTATTACGACCCGAAAAAGGACTACTCCCTGGAGATCAAAAAGGCACAGGATGCTGGCGCCAGTCAATCCTATATCGATCAGCTGCGGCAGGAGCGGCAAAACAAGATCGACGCCAAATATGGCGGGGTCGACCCGTACAAGGGGACCAGCGACATCATGGGCAAGGGCAGCTCCGGCGGTTATACCTGGAAGCCCAGCGCTACCTATACGGAGGAGATCGAGGCGGATGCCGGATTGAGTCAGGACATTCTGGACAAGATCCAGGGATACCGGGAGCAGGCCAAGCAGGGGCTGATCTCCTGGGATGAGGCCAACCAGGCGGCCAATGCGCTGCGCATGGCCTATGGTGGGTATACCGTGGACAAGAAGGGCAACCAGACATGGGTCCAGCCTCCGGCGGTGGAGATCCCCAGCTTTGAGGAGTTCTTGGAGCAGACGGGCTATGACCAGTACAGCGAGGCCACCCAGCAGCGCATCCAGGCGGCGGTGGAGCAGGCGGTGAACAACTACCAGGCCCAGATCGAGCAGACCAACAAGGATACGGACGAGCTGGCCCGGCAGGCCTATGTGGCCAAAATGCTGGGGCAGAAGAATCTGGACCAGCAGCTCAGCGCGGCGGGCTATGCCGGCGGCATGGCGGACAGCCAGCGCATCCAGACAGAGACGAATTATGAAAACAATCTCCAGGACATCGAAAACCAGCGCCTGGAGGTGGTGGCAGAGCTGGAACGGGCCATCCGGGATGCCCAGCTGACTGGAGACCTGCAGGCGGCCCAGGAGCTGCAGGCCTATTTGCAGTCCATGCAGTCCAGCTGGATGAGCTATGTGCAAAATCAGCAGGCGCTGCAAAACTCCAACTACTGGAACCAGCAGCAGATGCAGATGAACCGCCAGCAGGTGAGCGCCCAGCAGGCAGGCCAGGCCTATGACCGGGCCATGGAGCTTTTGAGCATGGGTATCATGCCCGGAGACGATGTGCTGGGACAGGCCGGGATCAGTCAGCAGGAGGCGGCGGCCATCCGCAGCACGGTCCTGGGACAGGGCGGCGTGCAGAGCGCTGCCTCCGGAGGGACCACAGCGGCCCGGTCCTCCGCCCGCTCCGGCCTGCGCGGCTATGACAACGGAAGCCTCACCGCAGAGCAGGTACGGCAGATGCAGGCGTATTACGGCGCCGCGGCGGACGGCATGTGGGGCAGGGACTCCTCTTCTGCCGCCGGCGGGCTGAGTGCGGACGAGGCCTGGGCGGCCATGAGAAGGGAGAATACGCCTTCCGGCGGCAGCGGTTTTAGCGCCATGGCATACAGCTCTTATTTGTCCCGGGGAGATCTGGAGGGAGCGGATGCGTATCTTGCAAGATATTGGACTGCCATGACACCGGCTGAACAGGCTACGGTGAATGACCTGATCCGCGCATACGGACTTGCATAGGAGGGAGATAGATGGCCACGATGAAGATGCCGGTCCTGCATGAGAAGAAGCAGGATACTATGCCGGTGCTGAGCGGGGGTAAGCCGGGGACGCAGACTGCGGCCCCGGCTTCCATGCCTGCGTCGGATCAGACGGTGCCCAGGACGGTGCGGACGACCGGGAACGTAGACAAGATGCCGACCCTGGCGGGGCGGATCAAAAGTACCGTCTCCGGCGCGCTCAAGAGCACCGGAGCAGAGTTTTCCAATGCGGGCGGCGTGCTGCTGGACGCGGTCAGGGAAATGGACACTCGCAGCAGCACGGAAACCAGAAGGGCGTATCAGGAGGCGGAAAATGCTGCCCACTATCGGGAGATGCTCTCCCGGGGGACATTGGATGACGGAACGGTCATCGATGATGCTGCCCGGCAGCGGCTGGAGACGCTGGCCAAGCGGGCGGAGCAGCGCTCCGGCATTTACCGGGAGAGTGCAGAAGCCCAGCATGAGCCTGTCTCCCAGGTGATCTCCGGCGTTTATGACACGGCGGATCATCTGGCTGATGATGCGGCAGCAGACCTGGAAAATGCCAAGAGGGGAGCCGGAGCCGTAGGCGGTTTTCTGGTAGATGCCGGGGCTGCGGGCGTACAGCTGGCGGGGGATATCGCTCTGGCGGCACTGACCGGCGGAAGCGCGCTGCCGGCTATGGCGGTGCGCTCGTTCGGAGGCTCCGCCCAGGAAGCCCGGCGATCCGGCGCGGATCTGGGACAGCAGCTTTCCTACGGTGCGGGAAGCGCGGCGCTGTCCGTGGCCACGGAGAAGATATCCAATGTTGCATCGCCCTTCCGCAAGGCCTTCGGCGCCGGCGCGGCAGAAAAACTGGCGGGCAAGCTGGTGAGCCGGTTCGGGGAGAACACCGCCGTGCAGACCATGAACAAGCTCGCCCAGACCACCGCCGGACGGCTGGCGGCCTCCGCTATCGGAGAAGGCAGCGAGGAGTTTGTGGAGGCGGTTTTTCAGCCGGTGCTGCAGCGGGCAACGTATGACCCTGACGCCGACTTTGATATGGGTCAGGCCCTCTATGATGCGGCCATTGGCGCGACTCTGGGCGGCCTCGGCGGCGCGGTGGACGTTGGGATGAGCCGCGTGCAGGGACGGAAGGAAACCGTCCCTGCCCCGTCCGGGGTGCAGGAGCTGTCTGGCAAAGATGGCGCCGCCTCCGCAACAGAGCCGGCCGTCGTTGTACGAGCAGGGAAATCTGCGCTGGATTCCCAAAAGGGGCTGGCGCGTACCCTGGCAGCCAGTATTAAAGACCTGGGAGAGATGCAGCCGGTTGCGGAGCTGACGGGCAGAGAGATGAACAACCGGGCGAAGAAGCCGTCGGAGCAGATACGGGATTTCTTCAAACGGATCGGCGGCGCTGTCACCAGGTCCGGCTTTGGAGAAGTCAGTCTCGGAGAATACGGCGTGGGAGGGATGCTCAATCACCGCCCGTTGAACCGGGCCAAAATGGTAAGTATCACAGCGGTCCCGGAGGTGATCCAAAACGGAAAGCAGATCGCCTATCATCCCAACTGGAAGGGCCGCGGGTATGCCAGCTATGTGTTTGCGGCGCCGGTCACCATCGCGGGAACGCCCACCTATGTGGCGGCGGTAGTGGATCAAAGGCCGGACAATAAATTCTACCTTTCGGAAGTGGTGGATTCAGAGGGGAACTACATCAGAATAGAAGAAGCCCCCTCCGGCGACACAAAGAGCGGAGTTACCGTTCAGGACGGAGTTACCACAACGCCGGAAGGAGCTTCTTCCATTGACTCTACCATACCACGAGGCGCGGAATCTGTCAATCGGGGGACACCGGACCCGGCGGACGTGGACCTGGTGGCCAGGATCCTCAGTGGTGGAACGGACATGGGATCGGTGCAGAGCCAGGAAATCGCCGCCCCGGTGTCCGGAGCGGCAGTAAATGAAAATGGCTTGACAGCTTTGACGGATCAGGAAAAAATCAATCTCGGCAGCGGAAAGAAAGTGCTGCAGGCCGACACGCTTTATAAAATGAAAGGAAAGACTCGCACGACACGGGACACAATGCTCGGCACCAATGGTGCCGCCCCTGTGATTAACGCCCAAGGCGAACCGTCGCAAAGTCTTTCCAATTCTGATTTTACCATACCACAAAGCGCGTATCCTGTCAACGAAGGGCAGGCGGCCCGGCGCGGGACCGGTGCCCTGGATGCGCTGGGCGTGCGCATTGCGGGCGACCAGGGAGACTATGATGCCTCCGCGTGGATCCGGGGCCGGGAAGAGGCCAAAAAGAAGACCGAGCGGGCCCGCCGGCAGGCGGAGAAGCGGCTGAACCCTACCAAGGGGGAAAAGCAGTTTGCCCGGGGCATTGCCCAGGGGGACTACACGGCGGAGGATATCCCGGCTTCCATGGACCGGGCGGCGGTGGAGGAGCTGGCGGACTATTACACGGCGGAAGAGAGCTTCAAGAGTGCTGACAGCGTGAAGCGGCGGGGCCAGGAGATCCGCCAGGAAAACGAGGAGCTGGCCCGGACACTGCTGGGAGATGCGGAGGACTACCGGCCCATGCCTATGCTGGTGATGAACGAGCGGACGCCGGAGCGAGTCATGCGCGGCCTCTTCGGCCGGGAGCGGGGCGAGGCCATGAACCGGAACTATATCTATCCCATCCAGCAAAACGAGGCGGAGAAGATCCGATTCGTGGGCCGGATGCTGGATGCGGTGCGCACGTTTCAGGACAGCACCGGCCGGGAAAGTCCGCTCACAAAATCTGAGCGTGCCATCGTCCAGCAGATGCTGGAGGACCGGTTCGTAGGGGAGACGGTGGCTTCCATGGAGACGGCCCAGGGCATCCGGAACGCTGCGGAGAACATCCGGCAGGGCAAGGATGCCGGGGACGCCGCCCGGGAGTTCAGCCTGGGAGCGCAGGAAAAGGAGCTGGCCCAGCGGCTTGCGCGCTGGCAGGACAACCAGGAGCGCCTGGCCTCCGGGGAAGTGGACGGCGTGAAAGTCAACCACGCTGTGGAGACCTATGCCAGGCAGTACGACCGCTTCTATGACGCCATCAACGATTTCCTCACTGCCCACGGATACAGCACCATCGGCTTTATCAAGGGATACGCACCGCATATGCAGGGGACGGACACGCAGAATCGGCTCAGCGCTGCGCTGAGCGCTCTGGGTGTCAACCCGGACGCCATGCAGCTGCCCACGTCCATCTCCGGCCTGACGGCAGACTACAAGCCGGGCAAGCGGTGGAACCCCTTTTTCCAGACCCGGCGGGGCAGCAGCACGGACTACGACGCGGCGGCGGGCTACGAGTCCTATGTGAGCCATCTGGCGGACGTGCTGTACCACACGGACGACATCGCCCGCCTGCGGGGGCTATCCCGGTACCTGCGCAAGACCTACGGGCCGGAGGAGATCGCCAACGCCATCGATCATGCGGAGGGCTTGCGGACGCTGGACAGCGCCGCACAGCTGGAGGAACTAAAAGACGCTGGATTCCTTGATGTGAGATCCGTACTGACGCCCCGGGACACCCGGGAGGCACTGGAACGGTATATCGATAAGCTGTATGCCGAGATCGGCCACATGACCCAGTATGGGGAGTTCGTTAAGTACATCGATAACTACGCCAATATCCTGGCCGGAAAACAGTCTATGGCGGACCGGGGAATGGAATATACCGCCGGACGCACCAGTCTCAACGTGGGCAATCGTCTGGTATCTGCCTTTGCCCGGGCGCAGGTGGCAGGCAATGTCTCCTCGGCGCTCAATCAAAGCGCCCAGCTGGCCCAGCTGCTGGCGGAGGTGGACGGGCGCTACGTGGCCAAGGCGGCATCGGAGCTGGCTCTCTCCACCGGCGGGCGCCTCTGGAACATCAAGGCAACGGAGCTTTTTGACCAGAGCGACCTGCTGACTACCAAAAAGGGCATCGACTACCTGACGGCGGAGGACAGCGCCCTGGACCGGTATGTGACCGCACTTTTCAAGCCCACGGACGTGATGGACAGTCTGCTCTCCGCCCTGACAGTACAGAGCAAGTATGAGCAGCTGCGCGGCCAGGGGATGGAGCACGCGGCGGCCATGGAGCAGGCTGACCGGTTTGCCCAGTCCATTATGGCCTCCCGTGCCAAGGGCTCCCGCCCCCTGGCCTATGAGAGCAAGAACCTGATCAGCCAGATGCTCCATATGTTCCAGGTGGAGGCGGTGAACAGCTGGGACCATATCGCACAGGATCTGCCGGGGCAGTTCCGGCAGGTGGCGGCGGAGCATGGAAAGAAAGCTGCGGGGCGGGCGGTGGCCACAGTGGCCGTGAAGGGCCTGCTCTCTGCGTTCCTTCTCAACCGGGTCGCAGAAGCGGCTTACGGCGGCACCCCGGCGCCATTCGATTTGCTGGGCTATCTCACCAACTTCGTGGCGTCCGGCAAAGGAATGAGCACCAATGCCTGGCTTGCCGGCCTGGTAGATGCCGGCTGGGAAAAGCTCTTTGGAGAACCGCTCTTCGGTGGGGACGATGACGACAGGGAAGAGGAGACTTTCAGCTGGGGCCAGGCGTCCGACGATCTGGTGTATAATCTGATGAATGATGTTCCCTTTGTGCGGAATGCGGCAGGACTGCTGGGTCTGGGAGATCAGACCATGCCGCTGACCAACATCGCCGAGGCGGTGGAGGGCGTGGGCCAGGCAGCCAAAAACTCCGGAGTCATCTCCGGAGAGATGGGGGGAGCCCTGCTGACGCTGGGCGGCTCCATGCTGCCCGGCGGGCGTCAGATACAGAAGACCGTGCAGGGGACCCAGACGATCCTGGACGGAGGCCGCATGTACGGATACGGAGACGATCAGCGCTTGCAATATCCGGTGGAGCGGGATCCGCTCAACATCGTGCAGGCGCTGCTCTTCGGAAACAGCGGCCTTTCCGAGTCCCGGGACTTCTACGCCTCCGGAGATACCGGCCTTTCCGTCAAGCAGACGCAGCTGGTCAAGGATATGGCGGCAGAAGGCGCGGACCGGATCGGAGTTTATGACGCCATCCAGGACATCCGCAAGGGGGCGGACGAGCAGGAAAAGGTGCAGGCCCTGGCAGGTGCGCCGCTCAGTGACCAGGAAAAGCTGCAGCTCTATACGGAGATCATTGCCAGCGGCGAAAAGCGGGCTGACACGGTGGGGCAGCTTCTGGAAATGGGGCTGAGCTGGGACGAGATCGCTCAGACGTTTCCCTTTGGCTCCACTGCTGCGGAGCGGTATGCCGGATATGTGGAAAGCGGCATCACGCCAGAGACGGCCGGGGGATTGGCCCGGGAGCTGGACGAGTTGGAGCCGGACAGCGGCAGTCAGAGCGTCAGCAATCTGCAGCGGTATCGGGCTGTGGTGGACTACGGCCTTTCTCAGCAGGAGCAGCTGACTGTGCTCCAGAGCATGATGGATGACTCGGAATACGACAAGCTGGTGAGCGCCTGTCAAAGCGGCGTGACGCCGGAGCAGTTTATCTCCTTCCGGGAGGGCATCTCCGGCCTCAGCGCGGACAAGGACCTTGCGGGAAAAACCATCAGCGGCTCTCTGAAGCGGAAAGTGATGGATTACATCGACTCCATGGATCTGAGCAATACCCAAAAGACGGCGCTCTATGATGCGGCGGGATATGCACGGAGCACGCTGGATGATGCGCCGTGGTATGGCAGGCCCGAGCGGAGCTGGGATATCATCCCCAGGCTGGGCGGATAAGAAGAAATCCCCGGGCTTGTCCTGGGGATTTCCTTGAAATTGTATGATGTTATTCCCGGCAGGAGTCATAGATCTTCCGGGTGTGGATGCACACCGCCTCCCGCACATTGCCGAACTCCGACACGGGGCCGGGCATGATTTTATCAGGCATGACAATACCTCCTAGTAAGTAGCTGAAATGAAAGAACGGGTCTTTCAATCCAGTGTATGCGCCGGGAGGCAGGGGGTGAGAAAAAAGCGGCGGAGAATCCGCCGCTTTTCTTATTCGTAAGTAAGGGTGCTGGTCCGGGGACTGATGATGCACACGTAGCTGTTCCCCTGCCCCAGGGAGAGCGGGGAGCCGTCTTCCAAAGTGTAGACAAAGGGGCTGTTCCGGTCCGCCTTGCTCCATCGGATGGGGACGGCCTTGCCGCCGCAGAAGAACGTACCGTCGCCGCTGCCGGTGAGGGTGACACGCAGCCGCCCGACCGTGTCGCCGGGAATGACGGAGATGGAGGTCTCCAGAATGAGCACGTTGGTGGCGGATACCTGGGTGTTGGTCCCGCCGTCCATGTAGGCGGCACCGTACTGGCTTGCAAGGTATTTGCCGCTTTCGGCGTCGTAGTCGAAGAGCCCGGTTTTGTAGTTGGTGTAGCGCAGCGTCACGGTGGTGGCGGGCACGCCGTTTGCCGGGGTGCCGTCGGGGACGAAGGACTGGGTGTAGGTGTAGCCGTCCCGGTGCTCCGTGGGGAAGTGGTCCTGGGCCAGATAATCCCCGATGGCGGAGGCGGAGGTAAGCATGCTGTGCTCATACCCCATGGACTTGCGCCGGTCTGCGTCCCGCCAGAAGATCTTGGCGTCGGAGCCGCCGTTGACGCCGTCCATATTGTCCACGCCCCAGGCGGAAATGTCATCATAGGCGTCCGGGCTGCCGCCGGCGTGTACCAGAAGCGCGTCGTGTCCCAGTGCCAGCTCCAGATAGTAGGGGCGGGTGGAGCGGATGCTGCCCAGATCTTCCACGCCCTCCAATGTCTGGTAGACGCCCAGCATCCGGGTGATGCCGCCCTCGGCAGGCACCTCATAGATGATGTCCGCCTGGGAAACACCCAGCTGGGGCTGGGCGATCTTGAGGTTGTTGAACATGACGGCCACAGGGCGGTCGTCCTCGAACTCCGGCTCCATGGGCTCACCGGTCAGGGGGTTCGTCCCGGCGGGAACATAGGGCTCCGGCTCGGGTTCCGGCTCTTCCACCGGAGGCGGTGTGACTTCCGGCTCCGGTTCGGGCTCCGGCTCCTTGCCGCAGCCTGCGAGGCTCAGCAGCAGCGCCGCCGAGAGAAAGAGGGGCCTGATCCGCTTATCCATGTCTCCGCCGCCTTTCCGGTTTATTTTTCTTTATGATACCAACCGCGCAGGCGGGCCGTCAAGGCAGAAAGCGCCCTTTTTCGACAAAGCTACATCTGCTTGCGGTAGTGGAAGATCAAGAACAGGTCCAAAAAGGATTTGGCCAGAAACACACCCACGGCGGCAACCGTCACCCACAGCGGCGCGTCCAGCCCGATGGAGACCCACGCCGCGGCCATGACCGTCCATTGCAGCACTTCGCCGGACACCGCCTGGGCCCGGCGGCGGATGGCCACGTTGCGTTCATCGTTTGCCTCGATCTGCGCTTTGCGCATGATCTCGGGCTCTTTTTCCTCCCACCGCAGCGTGCGGAATTTGGAAAAGCCATAAGCAAACAGACCCATGCCGATGGCCGTAGCCGTAGCGCCCACCGTGTCCGGGATGCGGTGCTCCAGCACCAGACTTACGATGACCAGCAGCAGCCCTGCGGTGCCCATGGCCAGATAGCCTTTGGTTTTGCGTCTCATTTGGCATCCTCCTCGTAGATGAAAATATCCTCGATGGTGAGGCCGAAGTAGCGGGCGATCTTGAACGCCAGCAGGATGGATGGGTTGTATCGCCCGTTTTCCAAAGAGCCGATGGTCTGCCTGGATACCTCCAGTGCCTCGGCCAACTCCTCCTGTTTGATGCCCCGCGCCTTGCGCAGTGCCTCCAGATTGTTCTTCATGTGCACATTCCTCCTGAAATGGAAAGCGTCCTTTCCATAGCTCCACCATAGCACGCAGCAGTGGAAATGTCAAGCGAGCTTTCCATAAAATTGGGGGCATAACCGGGGACAACCTCTCATACAGTGGAGTAACCAAAGAAAGGGGGCATGGCCCTTGGAACGAGAGGGAACGGACATGCGGTATGAAGCGGCGGCGGCGCTGCTGCCGGAGGAACTGCGCCGGGCTGCACTGACACTGCCGCCGCCGCTGCGCTTTCGGGCGGAGGAACTGCGGCTGCGGGCAGGGCGGCCTATGACGGCATTGACCGGGGAGGAGGAACGGCCCCTTCCGGCCACGGTGACGCCCCGCCTGCTGGAGGAGCTTTGCGACCGGGCGGCGGAGTATTCCCGCTATGCCGCGGCAGAGACCATCCGCCAGGGGTACTTATCGGTGCGGGGCGGTTTCCGGCTGGGGCTGTGCGGCACGGCGGTCATCAAGGGGGAGGAGAACACCGGCATGCGGCAGCTTTCCTCGGCGGTGCTGCGGATCGGGCGGGAAAAGACCGGCATTGGCCGGACGTTGGCGCCGTCTTTGTTCCGGGGCGGGCGGTTTTTAAGTACGCTGCTGCTCTCGCCGCCCGGCGGCGGAAAGACCACGCTGCTGCGGGATCTGGTGCGCTGCATCTCCGATGGGGACGGATGCCCGGTCCGACGGGTGGCATTGCTGGATGAGCGGGGAGAAGTGGCCGTCATGTGCGGCGGCGTCCCGCAGATGGAGGTCGGCAGGCGCACGGACGTGCTGGACGGCTGCCCCAAGGCCATGGGCATCCCTATGGTGCTGCGGGCCATGAACCCGCAGGTCATCGCCGTGGACGAGATCACCCGCCGCCAGGACCTGGAGGCCATGGTGCTCTCGGCCGGCTGCGGCGTGGGGCTGCTGGCCACCATTCATGCCGCCGACCGGCAGGAGCTGGAGGAAAAACCGCTGTACCGGCAGCTGCTCTCAGAGCGCGTCTTTTCCCTGGCGGTGTGTATCCGGCGGCAGGCGGACGGAACCAGGACCTATACGGTGGAGGAGCTGGAATGAACAAGCTTTTTGGCGCGGCACTGGTACTGGCGGCGGGCGTTTGGGTCCGGTGGACGGCGGTGGCGCAGCGCCGCAGACGGCGGGACATGCTGGCATCGCTGTGCGCTGCCCTTCGGTGCATGAGCGAGGAGATCCGGATTACCCGACTCCCCATGCCGGAGCTGTTGGATACGCTGGGAGCACGGTACCCGGATGGCGCCGGGGCGTTTTTCCGGCGCGCCGCCGCCGGCATCGGCCGGGGGCAGGGACTGGGGGAAGCCTGGCAGCAGGCGGCGGAGGAACTGCCTCTGCCCCGGGAGGAGCGCATGACCCTGCAAGAACTGGGCTGGGGACTGCGGGGAGACGAGGAGGCGGCC
>DYBL01000078.1 GCA_019418625.1 Clostridiales bacterium
GGGCCTATGCTGAGGAAGAACCCGCCCCTGCGCCCCGTCCTGCTCCCGCCCCTGCCGCCCAGACCGTGGTGCAGTCCTCCGGGTCCAAGTCCGAGGGCGCCATGTTCAGCGCTCTTTTGAAAAGCGACTCTTTTCAGGCGCTGGTACGCTCCGCCGTGGCGGATTATCTGCGCTCGCCCGAGGGCCAGGCTCTGTTGGAAAAGGCCGCCCGCAAGCGCTGAGAGCACCTGCAATGCGAAAAAAGAGACACCCCGCAGGGTGTCTCTTTTTTTACGCCAGTTTTGCTGCCATTTTGATGAGCAGTGCCCGGACGCTTCTATCTGTGTACTCCATGGCCTTCCAGCGGTCGGGGCTGTCGATGATCCCGGCTGCCGCCAGGGCGTCCACCGCCTGCTCCAGCTCCTCATCCTCGTCGGACTCCCGAGGCGGCTGGCTCACCCAGACAATGCCCAGATAGTCCGTGATGCCCCTGGCCTGAGCCTCGGCTACGGCCGAGCGCCAGTCAGCGTTTTTGAGGTTTTCCACATCGGCTTCATTGGTGTGGAAGGCGTGCTCGATGAGCACCGCCGGAGCTGCCGTGTGCTTGAGGACATACAGCGACGGGTCATAGACGATGGGTGCGGAGCGCACCGCCGTTCCCGTCTCCCGGACCCGGGCCAGGATCGCCTTAGCCGCCTGCTCCCGCTCGCCGCCGGCGCCATAGACATACGCACTCCAGCCCCGGGCGCCGGACCATCCGCTGCCGCCCGCCGCGTTGGAGTGGAGCGAGACGAACAGGTCCAGGTCTTTGATCTTGTTGGCAATGGCGCACCGCTCCGCCAGGGACACTGCCGCCCCGTCCGGCCGAGTCTCCACCACCGTCACGCCGCAGCGGCGCAGGTGGGCGCCCATCCGCTTCGCCATGTCCAGGCAGAACTCGTGCTCGTAGTAGCTCCCGTCCGGGCTGCGGTTGGCCTGATTGGCCGCGTCGTGCCCCGCGTCCAGCAACACAGTTTTCGTCTCGTCCACCGTATCCCCCTCCTTTTTCAGATAGACCAGAATCACATCGTGCACCGCCCGGCTGCTCTCCACCCGCTGCCCGGCAAAGTCACACTGGCTGGAACCGCCGCCATCCAGCATGATGGCCGACTCCCAGCCTGCGGCCAGCAGGTCATCCCGCAGCTGCTCCGGCGTCCGGACCATGGTGCCGCCGTCCCTTGTACAGTATAGCGCCAGACGTCCGTCCTTGATCCCCATGGCGGAGCGGCCCCGCTTGCCGCCTTGGCCGGGATCATAGGTGAGCGCTTCCACTTTCTTGCCATCCACCACCAGCGGCGTGCAGGCGATGTAGTTTCGCCGCGCCGCCTCCGGCAGTGTCATCATGGCGATGTCCGCCCCCTGGTCCCAGGCATAGCCCGCCACGGAATAGGCCGGCCGGCAAAGTACCTCCCCGTCCGCCTTCAGATGGCAGACGGGGAGAAAGGACGCCATGTCATACAGTGTCCCGTTCAGCAGGTACTCCGCCCCCGTCTCTGCCCGGATGGCGGCGAGAGACTTGCGGGCGGTGTTGATATAGAGCCGGATGCGGTCGATGCGCTGGAGCGGGATCGTGCACGCGCAGTGGTCAGCCATTGGTCTCGCTCCCTGCCGCCCTCCGCTCCGCCTGGGTGCCGAAGTAGAAGGCGATGACCACGGTGAACACAGTCAGAAACTGCTCCGTGGTCACCTGTCCCCGCACGGCCAAATACGCAAACACCCCGGTCAGGATCACCGTCACGATAGACTTGACCGCCAGCAGGTTTGCAAGCCGCTTTTTCATCAGCTCCATCTCAGTCCGCCTGCACCTTCACGCACTTGACGCAGTAGCCCTCTTCATCGTAGAAGAAGTCGCAGCCGTCGCGGCGCACGGTCTTCCCCGCCAGCTCAGGTTTTCGGCTCAGGTCGGGCGTGCCCTTTGCCGCCTTGGGCTGCTCCTGCTCCACAAAGCCCTCCGCCATCTCGGCCTCCGTCCAGCCGGCGTTTTTGTTTTTGTTCTCTTCCATTTTATGTACTCCTTTCCCCACACCGGTCCCGCCGGTCATTTGTGGTACTCTTCCAGATCTGCCAGGCGGTGATTGATGA
Source organism: Clostridiales bacterium (assembly GCA_019418625.1). GTDB lineage: Bacteria > Bacillota > Clostridia > Oscillospirales > Oscillospiraceae > Oscillibacter. The sequence continues at coordinate 2,101 of DYBL01000078.1, forward strand.
CCTTGATCTGCTCTTCCACCACCGGCACCCGCCGCGCAAAATTGTTGTGCTCCCGCACCTCCCGGGTCAGCTCTTCCATTTTGGCGTCCGAGACGGCCTGGTGCTTGTTGTTGGAGATGATGACGCCCAGCAGCGTCAGCCCTCCGGAGATCAGCGCCACCAGGATGCTCTCCGTCATATCGATCCCCCCTCTCCGGTCTGCCCGCGGTGCAGGCTGCTCCTTGGCGGAAGCCGCAGCCGCCGTCACCGGCACCAACCGCCTCCGCCCAGTGTTTCCCCATCCGGGAAACGTGCACGCCGCCATACACGCGCCGGCAGGATCAACACAAAAAAGATGCCGGCGAAAGCCGGCATCTTTTTTCTATGGCCTGGTCACCACCCGCACCCACTTCCAGCTGTGCAGCCGGAGTGCCACCGGGAGGATCTTGTACAGCTGGTCCCACTTGAGGAGGAAAAACACCACCGTGGGCGGCGCGTTCCACCAAAACGCCGCGGCAGCTGCCACCGGCACCAGGATGAGCCACATGCTCACCAGATTCATCTTGGCGCTGAAAGCCGTATCTCCGCCGCCGCGGATGATGCCGTTGTCGCAGGCCATCTGATAGGAGGTGCCCACGGTAGTCACGGCGAGCACCGCCATAAAGGACATGGCCAGCTGCGATGCCTGCTGCGTCAGCGTCCCGCCGAACAGGGCCAGCACCGGCCCGCGCACCGCCCAGATGGCTGCCCCCGCCGCGATCCCCAGCAGGAGGAACATCCGCTCCAGCGTGGATACCAGCTGCCGCAGCTGCTCTTTCTGGCCGCTGCCCACCGTCTTTCCCACCAGAATCGCGGCAGCGGACGCGGCGCCGTAGGAGACCACGGAGAGCACCTGGTAGACCTGCACGGCAATGGCGTTGGCCGCCGTCACATCACCGCCCAGGTGGCCCAGGATGCCCGTCTGCACCATCTGGGCAACGCCCCAGAGGGCTTGGTTCACCAGCACCGGCAGGGAAATATGGGCATAGTCTTTGAGATAGCTTTTGTCCATCCGCACAAGGCTCCGCACGCGCAGATGGAGGCGGCGCTCAAAGAACTTGAGATACACCGCCACGATCAAAAGCTCCACACACCGGGACACCAGCGTGGCGATGGCCGCGCCCTGCACGCCCAGTTCCGGGAATCCCAGATTTCCGTAAATGAGGCAGTAGTTCAAAATGCCGTTGATGCACAACGTGGAAAAGGAGATCACGTACCCGATCTTCACCACCCCAATGGAGCGCAGTGACGCCACCAGGATATTGGTCAGGGTGAAGATCACATAGGTAAAGCAGATGATCCGCATATAGGCCACGCCCTGCTCCACCACCGCCGCATCGCTGCTCAGCAGTCCCAGCAGCGTTTCCGGCACTGCCAGCGCCAGGGCGAAAAGCCCCACCGCCATGCCGCCGCCAAAGCGCAGCGCCGCGCCGATGATGTGGGGGATGGGCTTCAGGTCTCCACGGCCCCAGTATTGGGCGCCCAGCACCACGGCGCCCTCTCCCGCGCCGGACACCAGCATCTGAAGTAAAAACTGAAACTGATTGCAAAGGCTCACGCCGCCCATGGCCGCCTGGCTGTACCGCCCCAGCATCACCGTGTCCAGCAGATTCACACCGAACGTCAGCAGATTCTGCAATGCCAGGGACATGGTCAGGCCGAAAAACAGCCGGTAAAATTGCTTTTCCCGGATCACGCTGCTCCCTCCCCTGAAACATGGTCATGCCTATGATAGCCGCGCCGCCCGGCTCCGCACAATATAAAAAACGTGCATACTGTTCATATTTTGTGCTATAATGGACCGCGAAAGGAGGCGCAGAACCATGCAGGTATATCGCGAGGCCGGCGTGCTGCCCTCGTCCCGGCGTTTTTTCGCCACGCCCTCTCCCATGGCCCGGCGCGTGCTCTTCTATGTGACCCGCTGCGGCCGTTACGAATATGACGAGCACTTTTTCTTTCAGGACGAGTGCAGCGTGGCCCGGCTGGACAGTCACCGGAACTTCTTTTTGCTCTATCTGAAAAGCGGCCGTATGCATTTTCGACTGCGGGACACGGCCTTCACCCTGCAGGCCGGGCAGCTTGCCCTGGTGGACTGCCGCGCGCCCCACACCTTTTTCACCAGCGGCCCCGCCGCCTCGCTGTGGCTGCATTTTGACGGCGCAATGGCCCCGGCTTTCTTCGAGGAGATCCTCTCGCTGCGGGAAAGACGGCAGAGCTTTGACCTTCCGCCGGAAAGCCCCATTCCTGCGATGATGGACGGCATCATCGACGCGGTAGCCTCCGGCGCCGTGCCGGAGGTAGTCCAATCCCAGCAGCTCTATGAGATCCTGTGCACCTTGCTGCTGCCCCAGCAGTCCGACCGGACCACGGACCCGGTGGCGGCGGCCATGGCCTATATACAGGACCACCTGGCACAGCCCGTCTCCGTTCCGCAGCTGGCGGCAACCGTCAATCTCAGCGCCTCTCATTTTTCCCGCCTGTTCCGCACGGCCACCGGGCTTTCTCCCCACGAGTACATCATTCTGCGGCGGATCGATGCCGCCAAGCACCTGCTGCTGACCACCGATCTGACCGTCAGGGAGATCGCCTGCCGCACCGGTTACCGCAGTGAAGTCAACTTCATCGTCTCCTTCACCGGGAAGACCGGGCTTTCTCCTACCGCTTTTCGCACAAAGCCGTAAAAAAGCAGCCGACCAGGCCGGCTGCTTCTTCTATACGGTTTTCTCCTTGTCCGCTTTGGCCTGGATCTCCGCCTGCACGCGCCGCACAGCATCCGGATAGGCCCGGGCCATGCGGCAGCGGTATTCGGGCACGCCTTGGTAGTCTCCGCACTCCGTGAATGCCATGGCCGCGCAGCTGCGGCACTGCGTGCGCAGGACGCAGCTTTTGCATGCGGCGCTCAGCCGGATGGCCGCCGCCTCTTCTTTCGCCCGCTCCCAGGATCGGGCAAAGCCGCACTGGAAGACATCCGTCCCGCCGGGGAACATGCCGCAGGGGAGGAGCTTGCCCTCCCAGGTGACCCAAAAGCTGCACTTGCCTGCCCGGCAGCGCATCCCCTCGCCGGGACCATCTGCCGCGGCACAGGGCACGTCCTCCAAATTCAGAGGATGCGCCTGTTCTTCCGCAGCGCGCATCAAAAACGCCGCCTCATTGTTCAGTGCCTCGATCCGCGCAGCAAAATACGCAGCTTCCTCCGGAGAAAAGCGTGCGTTGCGCCCCACCTGTCCAGGGTCCCGACGCACCGGCGGGAACATATAGCTGCTGGCCTGGATCGGCAGGCCCTCCCGCCGGGCAAAGGCGAACATCTCCTCCAGGTCGCCGCAGTTATACGGAGTTAGGCTGCAATTGAGCTTGACGGGAATATCCGCCTTTGTGAGCAGATGGATGGCCTCCACGGCCCGGTCAAAGCCGTTTGCCAAACCGCACAGCCGCCCATATGTGTCATTGGATGCCCCGTAAAGGGTCATATTCACCCGCACCGGCGGCGTTTTTTTCAGCCATGCCACGGTCTCCTCGTCAATGAGCGTGCCGTTGGAGTTGATGGAGATCAGCAGCCCCATGGCATGAAGTCCCGCCAGGATTTTGGGAAAGTCCGGGTGGGAAAACGGCTCACCGCCGGTCAGCAGCAGATATAGAAGTCCTGCCTCCCGGGCCTGCCGCCCCAGGGATATCCACTCCTCCGCTGTCCGCAGCGGTCGGACTGCCTCCTGCTGTGCCCTGGTCATGCGCACATAGCACATCCGGCACTGGAGATTGCACAGGGGCGTCAGCTCGAAGCTCCCGCTGAGCGGGATCCCCAGCCGGGCAGCCTTGGCATGGAGATATTCGGTCACGGGGGATTCCACCGGCAGTCTTTTGATCATATTCTCTCTCCTCCATCCAGCACGGCCCGCAGCGCTTCCACAGCGCCCCGGTCCGGCCGGCATTCCAGTATATACGCAGGAACCTGCGTCACCAACCGCTCCAGGGCTTCCGATGCCCGCTGGGTAAAATCCCGGTCCCAGCGGTGAACGGTGATCTCCGGCAGCAGCGCAGCGAATGCCCGGGCAGGGCGCAGACGTGCCACCCGGTTTTCCGGGCCCTGCCGCAGCACCGCAATGATCTTCAGCGGTGCCCGTTCATTGCGGTAAATGCCGCTGCTGCCGGCACAGGGCAGGCCCCAGCTGTCCCACCCGCTGCCGCAGGGCATGAGTCCCGCCCGGTCTCCGTTGAGGATCTCGGCGCCGCCATGGCGCCGCCACAGCTCTGCCTGCGTGGATTTTCCCGTACCGGAGGGTGCGGAAAACACCACGCCAATCCCTTGCCACCGGACCAGCGCCGCATGAAGCAGCAGCCCGCCGTCCTCCAGCAGCAGCGTCTCGATCCCCAGCAGCTCCCACAGGTTGCGCATCAGGCATACTTGCTCCTCCTGTCCCCGGAGATAACAGCATGTCACTGTCCCCGTTCCCCGGTCCCAAACCGTCAGCGCATAGGGCGGCCAGCCCCGCAGGGCGCAGCTGTAAACCCGCTTTTCCTCCGGTGTTTCCACATAGTACCGGTTCACTTCCCAGTGTCCGCCTTCCGGCATGGGCTCCAGCCGCTCCGCTGGGCGCACCAGCACCGTGCGCCCAGCGGCGGCACCGTCCGCCTTTGTTGCGGGGCGCAGGAAAGGTATGGACTCCGCTGTGGGCCGCAGCTCCAGAGATGTGTCCACCAGTGCGGTCCTGCCCGCCAGTTCCATAAAATAGCGCATAGTCCTCCTTGCAGGAAACGGGCAGCCATGTGGTCATGGCCGCCCGTTCCGTCTGCCGCTCAGGCGGCAGTCTTTTTTTAGGATCCGAAAATGGTCAGGTCTCCGCTGGGGTTGTTGTAGCAGATGCCATCGACTACTTCGTTCGGTTCCAATATTACGTTGCAATTTCCACTGGCCCACAAAATAGTAGCATCATCCAGGAACCACCCGCAGGTGTCCTTTACCCAGTGGCCCGGTCTTCCCAGAGAGCTGCCGCCGGGAACAGAGCAGGTATTGGCGATGTTCTGCGTCAGGGTGAAAGACTCTACCATCAGTTCCGGTTTCACATATCTGGCTTTCATGCGTTTTCACCCTTTCTTTCTTGAATCCAGTCGTGGAATTCCTTCAGGTGCTCCATCCACTCTTCCTGCAAAGTCTTCTCCGGCACCTGGGCCGTTTCACCACTTTGGCCATCAGTCTGCTCTCCAGTCTCGCCGGGCTGCTCGGGATCCACACTGAAGCCGGGATCGATGGGATCAACGGGCACTTCCTCAACTACTTCGTCTCCCGGCGGCACCAAATCTTCGGTTACCTCTACGAACTGATCCAAGTAGGCCAGGAAGTCCAGCATCTCCGCCATGTTCATCATCTGCATATCGGGTGCTGTCTCATCCCGGTAGGGAGACTCTTCTTCAAACGCCACGCGCAGTTTAGTAACAGAAAGGAGACTATCACCAGTGTTCTCCACTACAATCTTACCCGCAATAGGGCTTACTCCATAATACATATCAGATGTAGTGGAAATATCGCCTTCATAACGAACGATGTCATTTGGCCGGAGAGCAATTTATCCCGGGGCACTTCGGTCTCCGCACCGCAGTCGCACCGGCATCGCCAGATCACCGCCCGGTTGGCCGCCCGCTTTTCCGTTTTCTCCAGCACCACCAATTTTCCAAACCGGCAGCCCGTCAGATCGGACGGAGGCTTTTCTTTGCAGCCGCAGCTGAGCATGGCTCCCGGCTTCAGGCGGCGGCTTTCCACCTCCACCTCCGCGCCGCAGTCGCACCGGCACCGCCAGACAAGACACTCCCGGCTGCGGCGGTCAGTAGGTTCCAATGCTGTGAGCCTGCCGAATCTTTGGCCGCGCAAATCGTTCTTCATACCACGCCTCACATTCGGGAATGGCCTCGCAGATGCGAAGCCCCCTCGCGGAGGCAGTAAATTCCGAAAGTGATCCACTTTCGGAACGGTCCCACAAAGGCAAAAACACCGCCTTCCGCTTATGCGGAAAGCAGTGTTTTCCTGTCTAACGCCCCTAAAAGCATGCTCTGGCTATATAAAAACGTGCAGTGTGGATGGGGTCATCCGCACTGCACGTTTTCAACTTAATTTTCCTGTTCCATCAGCTTGTGCAAAAGCCCCTTGCAGCCTGCCAGGATGTCCTGCCAGGCAGTCTCAAAGTCCCCCGTATACCATGGATCCGCTACTTCCTGACCGGAGCGCTGTGCAAATTCCAGCAAAAGATGGATTTTCCCGTCCGGATCACCATTGGAGATCCGGCGCATGTTCCTTAAATTGGCACAGTCCATCCCCACCAGCAGATCATAATCCCCGTAGTCAGAAGGGCGCATCTGCCGGGCAGCATGTCCCCGGCATGAGATACCATGCTGCGCCAGCTTTTGCTTTGCCGGTGGATAAACGCCATTTCCGATTTCCTCTGTGCTGGTAGCGGCGGAGGCGACGGTAAATTTATGCTCCAAGCCAGCCTTTTGTACAAGATCTTTCATGACGTACTCCGCCATAGGGCTCCGGCAGATATTGCCGTGGCACACGAAAAGTATTTTTACCATCTTTTTATAACTCCTCATAAATCCTGTATTTCTTCTCAAATGCTTGATATTACAGGATTTTTCACACTTTTCGTGTAGCCTGAGCTTCCACCTGTTTTGAAGATATCTTCTCGAATCTTCTCAGGATTTCTCATGTTTTTTCCTGCAATATTGGTAAAGGCGTTGGTAAAGAAAGCCGCTTTACCAACGGGCAATTTTAAGCGTTTGCCACACGCAGCAGTTCATCTTTGGCGTCATCAAACTTTACATGGGTGTAGGTATTCAGCGTTACGCTGATGTCTGCATGACCCATGATGTACTGCAATGTCTTGGGGTTCATCCCGGATTTTGCCATATTGGAACAGAGGGTATGTCTGCACACATGAGGCGATACTTTCGGCATCTGGATACGGTAAATCTTGTTATACTTCTGGACAATATGCTCCATGTACTTCTCCCAATGAAGTGCCACCATAGGCACATCGTTCTTGTCCAGAAACAGAAAACCAACGTATCCATCTACCATGGGCTCAGCTTTTGGAACCGCACGGTTGGCAATGATCCGGCGGAAGCAGGATGCTACCTCCTCGGTCATTGGAACATAACGAATACCGCTTTCTGTCTTCGGCTGCTGGATCACATACTCCATCTGTGATGTTCTCTGCAACTGATGATCTACTTTGATACGCATTTCCTCAAACTCAACATCCTGGATCGTAAGTCCGCAGAATTCCGAAATACGAAGCCCCGTGTGAAAGAGGATATAGATCCCGTCGTAATATTTGCTGAAGTGCTTGTCCTCTTTGATAAATTTTAGAAGATCCCGTTCCTGTTTCCGGCTGATAGCTTCTCTCGTCACTGAGTCATTGACAACTACCGATGCTAGCTCAAAACCGAATTGAAATCTCTCCTCTAAAAAAAGAGCCAGACTTGCACTCTTATCATAGCACAAGTTTGGCTCTCCGTATAGCTTCGCCATGAAAGAATGGAAATCTGCCATCGACTCTTTGAAAGGCTATTATACAGCAGTGGCCTGATCCAGATACCTCTCAAATTTCTCCCGTTTGATCAAAGCACGGTTTCCATTCATCACATAAAACTCATTTTACCGAAAAAACATACCCCCTCCCGTATGTCCAAAACGATGGGAACGGCTTGAAATCAGCATATTTCCACGCTTATGGAATCATGGTATAATGGTTAAAAACGGAAGGATTTTCCTGATGAGAGGGGGAATTGGGAAGCACACAAAGCTGTCTATCCCGAAGCGGTTAAAAGACTTGCAGGTAGTGGATAAGCACCTGACACCGGAGCAACTGGCTGAGCAGACCGGGCTTTCCAAATCTGCTCTCAGCAAATATGAGAGCGACGATTATAAGGACATCAGCTCCTTTGCCATCGCTACACTGGCGGAATTTTACGGGGTATCCACCGATTATTTGATGGGGTTGTCGGAAAATAAAAATCACCCAAACACAGAGCTTCAGGCTCTGCATTTGAGTGATGATATGGTTGCATTATTGAGCAGCGGGAAAATCAACAACCGGCTGCTGTGTGAGCTTGCCACACACGAGAATTTCCAGCGGCTGATGACGGATATTGAGATTTTTGTTGACCGGCTTGCTGATATGCGGATCGCCCAGATGAATCTGGTGCTGGAGGCCACCCGGCAGGAAGTGATCCGCAGCCATGCACCAGGGGATAACGACCTTTATGTCCGCACGCTGGAGCTGGGACAGGTGCAGGAGAGTGACTTTTTCAGCCACACGATTCATGATGATCTGGACAGCATCGTTCAGGATATTCGTCAGGCCCATGTCACCGACCGCACCACCGCCGATCCGCAGCCGACTTTTACAGAGGTCAAGGAAAAGTTTGACCGTGCCATGCAGCTGGGCAGTAATGAGGAACGGGTAATCCACGAGTTCTGCGACCAAATGCAGATTCCATTTAACAAGATTGCTTCCGAGGATTTCTCGGCGTTTATGCGAATACTGAGTTTGTCCAAGCTGCTGAAGAATCCCAACAATATGAGAGGGAAGGCTCGGACACAGCCTTACCATGGGGCAAAAAAGAAAAAGCGTAGATAGTAGAAAAGACCGTTGCCCTCTTTTGGGTAACGGCCTTTTCTGAAATACGATCGACTCTCAGAATGCGTAAAACGCATCGGACTACGCAGGGGACAGGCTGGTCGGATCGCCGATGCTATCCAACCGTTCCGGCAGTTCCGGTTTTGGCTGGGACACCGTGATGGGCGGCTTTACAGCCGGTACCGGAGATTACGCTTGAGCAGAAGGTGCTGTTTCAACGGTGTTTTCCTCTGCCGTTAAGCGACAAAGCCAGCGCCAGCAACAATGCCGCCAGTCGTTTCATGAGATTTTTCCTTTAATGGTCAAGAATAATCACAATGATGCTGCCGCCTCCGCCGATGAGGGCTGTGATAAAGCCCCACATGAGCACACCAGAACCTAGAACCAGATTGCCGTCGCCGCTCTGGATCATGGCGAATAGCCCCAGCGCAACAATGAGGATAAAACCCACAACAAACATCAAAATGGGAAAAAGAAGCGCGCCGCCGATAATTGCACCAAAATTTGCCCCTGATAACCTTATGCCCACAGCATAAATTAAGCCGAATACCGCGCCAATACCCCCGCCCAAAGTCAGGCAGTGGAGTACCTCATAGGTTTCACTGGTAAAGGGATATAAAAATTTGAATGCCATGGCAAGCCCGACCATCACGCAGTAGATGTAGCCAAGAGCAGGGCCGGGCCATTTGATGAGCATAACGACAGCCGCAATGCCAATGATGGCAAGGGCAATGACCAGTTTTTCCATAATAGCCTCCTATGTACTTAGGAGAGTTTTGTTCCACAGAAGGAGCAGAACGCCTTAGGATCCACCTGCTTGCCGCAGCCGGGGCAGATTACCTTGCCCGGCTCTGCTGACGGTTCTGGCTGTACCACTGCCTTCGACGCACCGCAGTTGGTGCAAAAGAGAGCATCGGCCTCCATCAGCGCGCCGCAGGCAGCGCAGCGCACACCACCCTTCAGCAGCCGCTGCTGCTCCTTGGTCTGCTCGATCTCTTCCAAGGTTTGTGCGATGGCGCTGATGAACTCGGAAAAGGGACTGTCCTCCCCGGGAACAGCTGCATCATAGCAGGCTTTCCCCAACTGGCCATAGAGCTTTTCCAGTTTGCGCTCCTGCTCTTTCTGCACCAGCTGAAGCCTGGTGACTTCTGCCAGATCCTTTGCCTTTCCGGCAGCCTCCTGACCGGACTTTTTCAAATCGTTCCAAAAGCTCATGACAATTCTCCTTTATTTCTTTTTCGCTGCAAATCCGGCGCGTTCAAGATAAGCTCGGTATTCTTTTTCCAGCTTCAAGGTGTTTATAAGCAGAATCACCGCCGCTATCAGCAATATCCCGCTGCCAACCACCAGCGTCGAGCTGGTAAACTGAACTATGCTGAATACAGCAAACACCAACGCCGCAATTGCACAGCCTCGGCTTTTCATTACGCAGGTCAGAATCATCAGCAGGATACACAGACCGGCAGAACCGAAGAAATAGCGATTCAAGAAAAATCCAATATACATGGCTCGAAAATCGGGCGGCAATGCCAAAACAGCATGTACAAAAACAAAGACTGTCCATAATATCACCAGGATCACCGCCGCAGTGAGTGCGATCCGGTTGGTCCGGATCCGTTTTTTCGCATCGGCAGAATCGATGAACGAGAAGAACGCCCGTCGGGAGAGGGGTTCACGCGGGCTCGGATCCTGCGCCGTGAGCGACAGGGCTCCGTGAATCTCCGTGGGATCTTTCTTCCCGCATTCGGGGCAGAATCCTGCCCCATCCGGGATGGAACTGCCGCAGAATTTGCAAAATGCCATGTGGATGCACCTCTTATCCTTATTTCTTTTTGTGCAGACGACCGGCAATACACAGGATCAGTAGCCCGAACAGCGGGGAGATGCCCTCCGTCAAACCAAATCCGGCCGGGCCCAGTTTAAGCCGAAAAAGAATGATCGGCAACAGAAAAAATTTTCCCAGTTGTATACCCACCAGAGCAGCGCCCGCGCCCACAGGGCCGACTTTGTCGGTTCCCAGCCGGTGGAACACCTGCAGGACGACCAGCGGCCACAGCCAGCACAGGACACACCACAGGCGGGTCGTTTGAACGGCTATAGCCCGTACTTCTATGGGTACGTCATTCAACATGGCCAGTTGGGGCGCAAATAAAAATCCCAGTACGGAGCAAAGGGCCAGCACCACCAACAGGACCCGTTTCTGCTTTTTGGTGGGCTGCCAATTTCCCCTGCGGCCAAGGCCCAGAACGATCAGGCCCAGCACCAGCCAGAAGACAGGGAACTGGATCGTTGGCATGATAACAGTTTGCGTGATCCAGTACGCACTGACGGCATCCGTCCCAAAGCTGGATACCAGCTGAGACTCCCACCCGAGCAGCAGTCCGGGCACCACCATCCACACACACAGGAGCACCAGCAGATCTGAGATGCGGTAGTCCGCTGTGCAGATCTTTTTCTGCCCGATCAATCTTCCCAGAAGTGCCAGTCCGGCCACCAGCATCACGGTGGGGATCACTAAGCCTATATGGAGCTGATATCCGAACAGCAGCACCCGGCCCCAGTCCACGACCGTGCTGCCGCACAGC
>DYBL01000079.1 GCA_019418625.1 Clostridiales bacterium
CCGTGGAGCGGGTACCCGACGCCATGGTGGTAGCCATGGAGCGGTGCGTGAACGCAGGGCTCACCAACGTGTTCTTTGTGGACGCCAACGCAGACCAGCTGCCCTACTTTTTCGCCCCCGGCGAGGTGGACCGCATTTATATCAACTTCTGTGATCCCTGGCCCGGCAACCGCCACGCCAAGCGCCGCCTGACCCACGGCAACTTCCTCAAGCTCTACCGGCAGGTGCTCAAGCCCGGCGGGCAGATCCACTTCAAAACGGACAACCAGCCCCTCTTCGAGTTCTCTGTGGAAGAGATCCCCCGCTTTGGCTTCACTCTCTCCGAGGTGACCCGGGACCTGCATGCCGACGGTCCCGTGGGCGTCATGACGGACTACGAAGCCAAGTTCTATGGACTGGGTCAGCCCATCAACCGGTGTGTGGCCACCATGGAGGACGGCTGGGTGGAGCCCTTCCCCGCAGAGCCGGAGCGGGCAGCGGACCGCTGGCTGGATGTGTTTGCCGACGGCGTCTCCGAAAAAGATCTTGGAGAGCACATCCTGGCCGAGGGCAACTACCTTTGGCACCTCTTCTCCTGGGAGCTGGCCCCTCACCTGAGCGGGGACGAGGCCCGGGCTGCTCTGAGCGCCCGCAAGGACGAAGAGTGGTATCTCTTCTATAATGAGTATCCGCCGGAGGGCGTGAACCGCACCCGCCTGGTAACGCCGGAGGAAGTGGCCGCTCTGCCCGCGGACCGGGGCGCCATTCCCGGCAGCGACTGGTACATCGTGGACCGGAATTTCACCTGGACCTATGCCCAGACCCATGAAGAAGACTGTGGGCCCTATTTCTGCGAAGCCCCCAAAGCATAAAAACAGCCTCCCGGCGCAGAGCCGGGAGGCGTTTTTCATTTCAGAGAGGCATCATTTGTCCCCATGATGCAGCCGCAGACCGATGCCGCACACTGCCGCACCTACGGGGAACCCCGTGACGAACCACGCCGCGATGCCAGGCAGCTCGCTGCCGTTCCGGCTCAGCACCAGCGCCACCAGCCAGACCACCGCCGTGACCGCTGCGCCCAGCGCCGTCACGCGCCAGCCATCCAATCTTCCGCGTTTGGCAAAGCGGGCCATGGAACCCGCAAGAAACATGGGAAGCAACACTGGGAATACGTACACCAGATTGAGCAGCTCTTCTTTCATGCCGCGCTCCTTTCCCGCGCAAGTTCCAAATGATGGAATTTCTTTTCTTTTATCATACCACACCCCTCTCCCCTGTCAATGAAAAAACGCGCCCCGACAGAGCCGGAGCGCGTTTCTTTACACTTATTATATAATAAGGTAGAGATCAGGCCTTCTTGGCGATCTCGGTCAGCTGGGTGAACGCAGCGGGATCGCTGATCGCCATCTCAGAGAGCATCTTGCGGTTGATCTCAATGCCGGCGACCTTCAGGCCGTGCATGAAGCTGGAGTAGTTCATGCCGTTCATCTTGCAGGCAGCGGAGATACGGGTGATCCACAGGGACCGGAAGTCACGCTTCTTCAGCCGGCGGCCGGTGTAAGCGTAGCTCAGGGACTTCATGACAGCCTGGTTGGCAACCCGGAAGTGCTTGGACTTGGAACCCCAGTAGCCCTTGGCCATCTTCAGAACTTTATTTCTTCTCTTGCGCGTCATCATCGCGCCCTTAACTCTAGCCATTTCAAAAGCCTCCTATTCTAAAACGTCTCGTATCTTACTTGTAGGGGATCATCTTGCGGACGGCGTCCACATTGGTGGCGTCGGCATAGCCGCCGGCACGCAGACGACGAGTACGCTTGGTATCCTTCTTGGTGAGGATGTGGCTCTTGAAGGCCTTGGCGCGCTTGACCTTGCCGGTCTTGGTGAGGTTGAATCTCTTCTTCGCACCGCTATGGGTTTTCAGCTTAGGCATCGTGATTGCTCCTTCCGTATCGTTGAAAATTCTTTACTTGCCGGTCTTGGGAGAGAGGAAGATGGACATCATCCGTCCCTCCAGCTTGGCGGGTTTGTCCAGATTGGCGGTTTCGGCGCACTGTTCGGCAAAACGGTCCAGCAGATCCTTACCGATGTCGGTATGGGCCATCTCACGGCCGCGGAAGCGGACGGAGACTTTCACGCGGTTGCCGTCGGCAATGAACTTCTGGGCGTTTTTGAGCTTCGTGTTGAAGTCGCCAACGTCAATGCCCGGAGACATGCGGATCTCCTTGATCTCGACCACATGCTGGTTCTTTCTCGCTTCCTTTTCCCGCTTGCTCTGCTCGAACCGGAACTTGCCGTAGTTCATCAGCTTGCAGACGGGAGGAACCGCCTGGGGGGAAATCTTGACCAGATCCAGCCCCTGCTCGTCAGCGATGCGCAGCGCCTCTGCCGGCGCCATGATGCCCAGCTGTTCGCCCTGTGCCCCGATGAGCCGGACTTCCTTGTCGTTGATCTCCTCATTCAGTTCATGCACTTGCTTGCTAATGGTCGAAGCACCTCCATCCTAAAAATCACAAAACGCGGATACCTGATGGCATCCGCGCAACAACAAACCACCAATAGCGGCGGTTTGATTACAACGTTGTTGACCTCTTTGCCTGATTGCTGGAGGTGAGGCGGATGCGCGCCTTCTTTGTTTTGCTGGATTAGTATATCAGCTTCTCTTTCCGCTGTCAACTGTTTTTTCTTTATTTTTTATTTTTCCTGTGGTATAGAACCGGAACTTCCGTCCATACTACTACCGTGCCTCAACAAGGCAGAAGGAGGAATTGGCAATGCAGAATCGCGAAAACAACCAGAACTGCCGCCAGCAGAAGGAAAAGCAGACCAGCGACTCCCGCGAGAACCGCACCCAGAATCAGAAGGAAAACCGAAAGTAAGCCGTCCCGTCTGCGCAGAGCAGGGGCGAAAGGCAGCATGCTTTTCGCCCCTGCTTTTTCCATTCCCCCGCTTGCCCGCAGAGCGCGGCCGTGGTATGATGGGCTGGAAAAGCCATTGCAGGAGGACATCATGAAACATCAAAACCGGCTCACCGGCTATTGCTTTGCCGCCTTTACCGTGGTGGTATGGGGCTCCACCTTCATTTCCAGCAAGGTGCTGCTGGAATTCTACACCCCGGCACAGATCATGCTCACCCGCTTTATCCTGGCCTACTGCGCACTGTGGCTGCTGCGGCCCAAGCGTCTTGCTCTGACAATGAAGCAGGAGGGCGTGTTTTTCCTGCTGGGCCTTCTGGGCTGCACCGCTTATTTCTATACGGAAAATACCGCGCTTTCCTACACGCTGGCCTCCAATGTCAGCATCATCGTGGCCGCCGCCCCCATCTTCACCGCCATTCTGGCTCACTTCGCCGGCGAGGAGCGCTTCCGCGCCTCCACCCTGGCAGGGTTTCTGGTGGCCTTTTCCGGCGTGATCCTGGTGGTGTGCAACGGCACGTTCGTTCTCAAGCTGAATCCTAAGGGGGACCTGCTGGCTCTGGCTGCCGCCGTGTGCTGGGCCATTTACTCCGTGCTGCTGCGCCGTGCCAGCCGGGGACTGGACTCCATCCTCGTCACCCGGCGCACCATGTTCTGGGGCATCGTCACCGCGCTGCCGCTGGTGGCAGCGGAAGGCGTCCCCTATCCTACGGCCCCCCTGCTGACCGCCTCAGGCATCGCCAATTTCCTCTTTTTGGGTCTGGTGGGCAGCGCCCTTTGCTTCGTGCTGTGGAACAAGGCATTCCGGATCCTGGGCGTGGTCACCACCAATACCTTTATTTACCTGATGCCCTTTATCACCATCCTGGCCGCCCGGATCTTTCTGGACGAGCCCATCTCGCCCCTGGCACTGCTGGGCGCGGTGCTCATCACCGCAGGCGTGGTGCTCTCTCAGCGCCCCTCCCCTGCCGAAAAGGCGCAGCGTGCCGCATCGTAATAAAAAAGAGCCGCCCGGACGGGCGGCTCTTTTTTCATCGGATAAACTGGATGTTGGCGTCCACCCGGCCGCCGATGCCGTCGATGGTGCAGCTGCTGGAGAACTGCCAGTAATCCATCTGATAATAGAAGGTGGGATAGAGCTTTTCCGAGGATGTGCTCTTATACTCGGGATACCAATAGAGGTAGGGTGCCAGCGCCCCCTGGTCGTACTTGATGTAGCTGACATACTGTCCGGCGTACACCATGGCCTCGTAGCCCGCCTCCTCGATCCGCTGGCAAAATGCCACAGCGCAGGCAGTGGCCATCTCCGGCGTGGTGCCGTAGACCCGGTAGGTGGAGTCGTGCATCTCCCAGTCGTAGGCCACAGGCCCGTCGATCTCCAGACCGTCCAGCAGGCTGATGACAAAGTCCGCCTCCTCGATGGCTTCCTCCACGGTGATGGCCTGGGCGAAGAAGTAGACGCCCGTTTCGATGCCCGCCGCCATGGCGCCCTCGATATTCTGCCGGTAGAACGCATCGGAGAGGAGATTGCCGTTGGAGTAGCCCCGCAGGCCCACCCGCACCATGGCAAACTCTACGCCGTCATTGGCAACGGCCTCCCAGTCGATAGTCTGGTTCTGACTGGCCCGGTTCTGATAGGCGGACACGTCGATTCCGAAACGGGTGTCAAATTCCCGTCCTGCATACACCAGACGGTCACCCTCCCAGTAGAAATCCCCGTCATAGAGGGAGATGGGTTCAGCGTCCGCGTACACCGGATAGGACTTGCCGCTGTACTGGATATATTCTCCGGTGGTGGCGCCGGGGGTATATACATCCTCGGGCCGGATGCCGGATACGGGTTCGCCGCCGTTCTGGCCGTCCCCGCCCTGATCCGGCTCCTCCGGCTCTTCCTGCGGCTCATCCGGGTCCGTAGCGGAAGTGATGGTCGGCGTCACCGGGCTGAAGTTGCGGATCTGCCCGTCCACGGTCACATCCTCCAGCGTCACCGTATCCTCCACACCGGGCGCCAGGATCAGGTCGCCCGTAATGTGCATATTGGTAAGATAAGCACCCTGGGGGGAGTTGATGAGTACCGTGCCGGGGATATTGCCCGTATAGGTCTGGGTATCCTGAATGAGCACCTGCACCATGTTGTTCATGATATTCACGATCTCCGCCCGGGTGATGGGGTCCGTGGGACGAAAGTTTCCGTCGGCGCAGTCCGTGATATAACCCCGGGCCGTCATCTCCGCAATGGGCGCCTGTGCATAGGAGGCGATCTTCCCTGCATCGGTATAGGGCAGCGCGGTGGACGTGCCCGTGATGCCGAAGGCCCGGGCGATCATGGTCACCGCCTGCTGACGGGTGATGGAATTGCCCGGCAGGGCTGCGCCGTCCGTACCCAGGTACACACCTGCCGCGTGGAGCTTCAAAATAGAGGTCTCCCAGTAGGTGCCGGCCGTATCGGAAAACGTGGAGGCCGGGGACACGGCGGTATACTTCAAAAAGCGGTCCAGAATCCCGGCAAACGCACCCCGGGTAATGGAATTGTCCGGCCGGAAGGTGCCGTCCTCATAACCGGTGATCAATCCGTATTCCTCACTCCACTTGGTGATGGCCTCCTGGGCCCAGTGTCCCTCGGTATCCGTGAAAGCGGCGTTCGCCGGTGTCATCACAAGCCCCGCCGCCAGCGCCAGCGCGGTGAGCGAGGCGAAAAAGCGTCTTTTGTACATGGCTGCTCCTCTCTGCTGATTTGTCTCGACAAGGTTCGACGGGATACCCCCGAAAAAAGTTCCCGCCAGCGTCTGCCGCCGGCGGGAACCAGTGGTTTTCGGTTTACATAGTACCATACTGCCGTTAACCGTGTCAACGCTCCGACAGGAGAAAAAAGTGACCGATTCCCCGGAAATGGCCGTCCGGCGGCCCCATAGATCAGAAAGTGATCCATGCGCCGAAAAAGTCCGGCTCATGCCTTGCGGCATGAGCCGGACCGGTCCGTTTATTCCACGGTAACGCTCTTTGCAAGGTTCCGGGGCTTATCAATGTCACAGCCGCGCTGCAGCGCCACATAGTAGGCAAACAGCTGCAGCGGCACCACGCCCAGGGAAGGCTGCAAAATGGGGTGGGTACCGGGGACGGTCACCACGGCATCTGCCGTCTTTCCCATCTTCTCCCGGAAGTCCTCCGTGGTCAATGCCATGACCTCGGCGCCGCGGGCCTTCACCTCCACCACATTGCTGATGAACTTATCGGACAGCGGCCCGTAGGTGCCCAGAGCCACCACCAGCGTGCCCGGCTCGATGAGGGAGATGGTGCCGTGCTTGAGCTCACCGGAGGCGTAAGCCTCGGAGTGGATATAGCTGATCTCCTTGAGCTTCAAAGAGCCCTCCAGGCCCATGGCGTAGTCCAGATTGCGGCCGATGAAGAACATGGAGGCGTGATTGAAATAGCGGGAGGCAAAATACTGCACATCCTCCACATGGGCAAGCCATCCCTGCATCTGCTCCGGCAGGCGCTCCACAGCCTCCACAATGGCCCGGTACTCCTCGGGCGACACGGTGCCCAGCAGATCCCCCAGATACAATCCCACCAGATCCATCAGCACCAGCTGGGTGGAATGGGCCTTGGTGGTGGCCACGGCGATCTCGGGGCCGGCCCAGGTGTAGAGCACATCATCGGCCTCCCGGGCAATGGAGCTGCCCACCACATTCACGATGGCCAGCGTACGGCCGCCCCGGCGCTTGGCCTCCCGCATGGCGGCCATGGTGTCCAGCGTCTCGCCGGACTGACTGATGACGATGACCAGCGTGTGATCGTCCACCAGCGGGTCACTGTACCGGAACTCCGAAGCAAGACACACCTCCACAGGCCGGCGCAGCAGGCGCTCCCAATTGTACTTGCTCACCATGCCCACATGGTAGGAAGAGCCGCAGGCGATGATGAAGATGCGGGAGATGTCCCGTACCTCCTCCGCCGTCATATGGAAGTCGTCCAGCACCACCCGGCCGTCCCGGAGCCGGGGAGAGACGGTTTTGCGGATGGCCTCGGGCTGCTCCATGATCTCCTTGAACATGAAGTGGGGATAGCCGCCCTTCTCCGCCGCGGACACGTCCCAGTCCACCTGGTGGTGCTCTTTCTCCACCGGCACCAGCTCGTCATCGAACACGTCGATGCTGTCCGCCGTCAGCACGGCGATCTCGCCGTCGTCCATGTAGGCCACGTCCCGGGTGTGCTTGATGATGGCCGTCACGTCGGAGGCGAGGTAGTTGCCGTCCTCTCCAAAGCCCAGGATCAGAGGGCTGTCCTTCCGGGCAGCAATGAGGGCGTTGGGATAGTCGGCGCAGATGATGCCCAGGGCATAGGAACCCTCGATGCGCCGCAGGCACCGGCCCACGGCCTCCAGCATGCTGTGGCACTCGTTGTAGTGGTACTCCAGCAGCTGCGCCACTACCTCAGAGTCCGTGTCGGAAGTAAAGACCACGCCCAGCTTTTGCAGGTGCTCCTTGATCTCCAGATAGTTTTCGATGATGCCGTTATGCACCAGGGCAATGGCACCGTTCTCACTGACATGGGGATGGGCGTTGATGTCGTTGGGCTCGCCGTGGGTGGCCCAGCGGGTGTGCCCGATGCCAAGGCAGCCCTCCAGATCGGCGCCGCCGTGGATCATGTCGCTGAGCACCTGCAGCCGGCCCTTGCTCTTTTTCACCTGGAGGCCATGCTCTTCCGAGCGCACAGCCACGCCGGCAGAGTCATAGCCCCGGTATTCCATCCGGGCAAGACCGTCCAGCAGGATCGGCGCCGCCTTCTCCCGTCCCACATATCCGATAATTCCGCACATAAATTGAGTATCCTCCTGATAAATCGATTACCAAAAGGACAAACGCGCAGTATTTGTCGCTTTTCCCGCGGTCACAGTGCCTTTGTTCTGCGGTCACCCGCATATTTGTGCACTGTGTACGCAGCCGCGGCCGCGGAGGGGCACCCGCCGAATTTTCGATACTCCCCTCACCTCGTTATCCTGCGGAGCCCCGCAGGCACATGGCGCTATGATGGGTCTTACGTTCCCATGAGCCTCCTTTCCCTTCTGCGCTTTGACTGGTAGCAGTATATGCGAAAACCGCAAAAAGCGCAAGTGTGAATAAATGCCTTTTTCCCGGACACACTTGCCCTATGGAGGGAAACTGCCTATGATCACTGCCTTTGCGCGCACGGTTATTTTATACTTTCTCATCGTGGTGGGCCTGCGGCTGATGGGCAAGCGGCAGATCGGCCAGCTGGAGCCGGGGGAGCTGGTGCTGACCATGATGATCTCGGACCTTGCCACGGTGCCCATGCAGGATTTCGGCATTCCGCTGTTCACCGGTATCATCCCCATCCTGACGCTTTTGAGCCTGTCTCTGCTCATCAGCCAGCTCTCGCTGCACCATCTGCGCTTCCGGGCCCTGGTGTGCGGTACGCCCGCCATCCTGGTGCGGGACGGAAAGCTGCAGCAGCAGGCCATGCGGAAAAACCGCTTCACTCTGGATGAGCTTTTGGAGCAGCTCCGGGGACAGGGCATCGCCACGGTAGCGGATGTGAAATACGCCATTCTGGAAAACTCCGGGCAGCTGTCCGTCCTGCCCTTTGAGGATAAGCAGCCTCCCACCGCCCAGCAGCTGGGCGTCAAGATCACCCAGCAGGTGACACTTCCCATCGTGGTCATCAACGATGGGCGGCTGCTGTCCAAAAACCTCGCTGCCAGCGGCCATGACGAGGCCTGGCTGGCCAAAGAGCTGAAAAAACGCCGCCTGACCTCCCACCGCCAGGTGTTTTTACTGACGGTGGACGGACAAGGCAGCGTGTTTTGTGTAAAGAAGGAGGCCCCATGAGACGTTCCTATGTGTTGCCCCTGGGGGTCCTGGCGGTGATCCTGGCCTTTTGCATGTGGAACGCCCGCTCCATGACCGGCTGCACCGACCGTTGGAGCGGTCAGCTGAGCCGCGTGGAAGCTCTGGCTGCGGAGGACCGGTGGCAGGACGCCGGCGAGGCGCTGGAGGAAAGCTACGCCGACTGGCAGCACTTCCAGACCTATCTGCACATCGTCTCCCGCCACGAGGTGGCGGACAACGCCGAAGCCATGTACCGCCGGGCGGCGGTATGCGCAGACGAGCGTGACCTTGCGCAGCTGCAGACAGAGCTGTCCGATCTGCGGCACCAGCTGGGACTGCTGGCGGAGATGGAGCAGTGCAATCTGCGCAACATCCTCTGAGCCGTTATTTTTCGGAGAGGAGCTTGTTCAGCTCCGCCATGAACGTATCGATATCCTTGAACTGGCGATACACGGAGGCAAAGCGCACATAGGCCACCTGGTCCACCGTCCGCAGCCGGTCCATGACCTTTTCCCCGATGGCCTCGGTGCTGATCTCCCGCTCCATGGAGTTCTGGAGATCCTGCTCGATCTCCTCAGCGATCTTCTCCAGCTCCGCCAGAGGCACCGGACGCTTCTCACAGGCCCGGATCATGCCGCCGAGCACCTTGCTTCGGTCAAAGCTCTGACGGCTGCCGTCCTTTTTCACCACCACCATGGGAAGGCTCTCCACCGTCTCATAGGTGGTGAACCGCTTGCCGCAGGAGAGGCACTCCCGCCGGCGGCGGATGCTGGCTCCCTCGTCCGCGGGACGGGAATCGATGACCTTGCTCTCGTTATAGCCACAATACGGACACTTCATAGTGAACCTCCTGAACCGATTCAGAATGGCCGGCGCTCCGGCGGTACGTGTTGTGGGTATTATAGCATACCACCGCTAAATGTGGTATCTGTTTTTTTCATTTTTTCTGCCCGGAACCTACAAAACCACCGGCCGCTCCCCCGCGTCAAAGCAGTAGACCACCCGCTGCCGCCCCTCCACCAGCTGTACGGACGCCAGGCAGAAAAGCGGTGTGAGCGGAAAGGGCTCCCCCTTGCCCCAGGGAATGGCCACATAGCGCAGCGTCCCCTCCTGCCGGACATACACGCCGGTGCGCCCCTTGAGCGCCCGGCTGATCCAGGGGGTGGAGACGAGACGCTCCGGCGTCTCCGTCAGCTTCCACACCGGAAGCGTCCTCTCCGAGGCGGGGCGCAGCTCCCCCCGCACCAGCCGTCCCGGTACGGACGCCTCCCGCCCGGAGAGCCGGCGGCGGATCCGCGCGCCCCCCTCCGTGGGCTCCAGCACCCCCAGCCGCAG
>DYBL01000008.1 GCA_019418625.1 Clostridiales bacterium
TAAATTTAAAAAAATGAATTTCTAAAATTATAGAAAGGAGGAGCGAGCATGCCGCATGTTACGGTCAGAGGGATCCCGGAAGAAACACTTGCAAAAATTTCGCATCCGCTGAAAGACGTGGTGGTGAAGGCGGCGGACACCAATCCGGACTACGTGAAGATATTTTATTCTCCCGTCAAGCGGGTTGATGAGCCGGAAGAAGTGGCGGTAGACGTGTACTGGATGCACAGACCCCAGGAGCTGTGCGATCAGGTGTCCGCGGCGGTTACTGAATTCATGCACCGGCAGGGACATGAGTTCGTGCAAGTCACATTCACAGAGTTCCCAGGGAACCTGTTTTATGAAAATGACGTGCATTATTGAGCGGAGTCAAAAGAGAGGGCTCAAAAGAAAGGAGAACTGAAGAGATGTTGAAGAAAGTGTTTTCTCTTGCCATGGCAGCGGCTATGAGCTTTTCGCTGGTTGCCTGCGGGTCGTCCGGCGACAAGGAGAGCTCCCAAAGCGCGGACCCCAGCTCGTTTGAACCCATCGTTTTGAAATTCGGAAACCAGCACCCCACAGACTCCATCGCGTCGGAGGCGGACCGGCGGATCTGCGACGCCATCGCGGAAGCCACGGAAGGACGCGTGACGGTGGAGCTCCACACAGACAGCTCCCTGGGCGATTACACCAGCATCTTTGAAGAGGTGATGATGGGCACCATCGATATGTGCCACATCACGGCGGTGGAGACTTACGACGCACGGATGTCCGGTGCCATGCTGCCGTATCTGGGCTCCAACTACGAAGAACTGGCCAAGGCATATGATCCCGACAACTACCTCTATCAAACGGTCTATGAAGTGGCCCAGGGTCTGGGGATCCATACCTTCGGCTTCTTCTGCGAAGGCTTTTCCGGCGTCGGCGTGGCCAAGGAGCTGACCAACGCCAATGTGCCCGGCGCGGACAAGGGCGCCATCGTCAGAATCCCCGGACTGGACAACTTCGCACTGGGCGCCAAGGACCTGGGCTTCCGCACTTCCACCATCGCCTATTCCGACACCTACACGGGCATCCAGACGGGCTCGGTGGACGGCTGGGTCGGCGGTCCTCCCAACCTGAACTACCTGTATTTCCGTGATGTGATCGATTACTACTATCACTACATGCTGACGCAGGAAGCCACGCAGATCATGATGAGCGAAAAGACCTGGCAGAAGCTGCTGCCTCAGGATCAGGAAGCCATTGACAAGATCATCAAGGAAGAGTGCGCCAACAGCTTCCAGCTGGCTGCGGAGGACGACGCGAAATATATGCAGATGATGGCGGATGAGGGCATCACCATCGTGGAGTTCACGGACGAAGAGCGCGCTGCCATGGCGGAAAGCTGCCGCACCAATGTGTGGCCTCAGCTTGCGAAGAATACCTCTCAGGAGTTCCTGGACAACATTCTCGCCAGTCTTGAGTAAAGCTGCGGCTTATTCGTGGGGCAACGACTTTCACAGGTCGTTGCCCCTGCCATTCAGACAGAAAGGGGCGGCTTATGATTAAAAAACTTGATGATTTTTTGGAGAAGATCGAAAACTGGATCCTTGTCATAACGGGTATCGCGGTCTGCGCGCTGATTTTTGTCAATGCGCTCATGCGCTATGTGCTTAAGGCCGATTTCTATGGCAACGAGGAGATCATCCTGTACTGCGCGTTCTGGCTTTACTTTATGGGAAGTTCCCTTGCGGCAAAAAAGCGCACGCATATCAACGCCGATATGATCAGCATGTTCAGCCACAACCAGACGGTGATCGCGGCCTTCCACTTTGTCAAGGACGTTGTCAGTCTGGTGATGGCTGCCATCGCAACATATTGGAGCTTCAATTACGTGCTGTGGTCCATTGAGATGGGTGCAAAATCCAATGTGTTCAAACTTCCGGTCGTCATTGGACAATTCCCGATCCTCATCTCCTTTTTCCTTTGGACCCTGTATTTGATCCGCGATGTGATCCACAGCGCGGGGGAGCTGAAAAACAGACCTTCTGGTCATGCGGAGGAGGGATAAGTTATGCTGGTATTGAGTGCGTTGATTGTTCTGCTGATCACTCTGGTCATCGGAGTGCCCATCCCCCTGGCGTTTTTGGCCTCTGCGGGCAGCATCTGCCTGTTCGGCGGCTATGATCCCTCGTTCCTGATGACGTATGGCTACAACAAGACCAACTCCATCCTCCTGCTGACCATCCCCCTGTTCGTGCTGGCGGGCGCCATTATGGACAAGGGCGGCATCGGCGAAAAGCTGATCGGCAGCGTGGAGCGCTTTGTGGGCAAGGTCAAGGGCGGCCTGGGTGTCGTCACGGTGGTTGCCTGCGCGGTGTTCGGCGCCGTTTCCGGCAGCTCCTCCGCCACGGTTTCCTGCATCGGCTCCATCATGGTGCCCCGCCTGAAGGAAAACGGCTATCCCGACGGACTGATCGGCGCATTGCTTGCCAGCTCCGGCGTGCTGGGCATCCTGATCCCGCCGTCCATGCTGATGATCCTCTATGCGTGGTCCAGCGGAGAGTCGGTCCTGGCCTGTTTCCTGGCGACGGTCATCCCCGGCATCATGCTGGTGATCCTGTTCAGCCTGGTGAACCTGTTCTATGCCAAGCGGGACCCCAACATCAAGGTGTATGACCGCGTTTTGGAGCAGGCCAAGGCGGCGGAGGCTCTGAAAGCGGAGCGCATTGCCACCAAAAAGCGCGGGACCAGCGCCATTCCCGCACTGCTGATGCCGGTCATTATCCTGGGCTCCATCTACACGGGCATCATGACCGCCACGGAGGCTGCGGCCCTGTCGGTGATCTATGCGATCCCGGTGGGCATCCTCTATTACAAGCGGATCGACCGGCGGATTTTGAATGAGGGCCTCATCCAGGCGGGCGAGACGGCAGGCGTGATCATGACCATGCTGTTTTCTGTGCAGATCCTCAGCCGTTTGTACGTCAGTGAGAACCTGCCCCAGATGATCCTCTCTTTCCTTACATCCATTTCTGAAAACCCGGTTGTGATCATGCTGATGGTGAATCTGTTCATGGTGATCCTCGGTATGCTGATGGACGACTGCTCTGCCACGATTCTGGCCGCGCCCATCCTGCTCCCGGTCGTGACGGCCATCGGCGTGAGCCCCATCCACTTCGCCGCCATTCTGGGCGTCAATATCGGCATGGGCAACGTTACGCCGCCCACGGCTCCCCTGCTGTATCTGGCGGGCCGCATCTCCGGCGCGGAAGTAAAGAAAATGCTGGGTCCGGATCTGGCGCTGATCGTGTTTGCCTGGCTGCCTACGCTGCTTGTCACAACGTATGTGCCTGCCTTCGGCATGCTGCTGCCCACGCTGCTGGGATATGTGTAATGAAGAAGAGGATAGGGGGACCACTATGGTAAAGCTGACTGAATATGAGCAGAAGATGTTTGACGGCGAAATGGGGCCGTTCAAACAGCGCGCGATCCGCAAGATCGTGGACTATGCCAACGCGCTGGGCGCGGAAGAGCTGTGCAAGGTCACAAAAGCCACCGTCTACTTTGGATATCATCCCTATCTGGACGCGGTGGTCTCGGAGGATTACGATGAGATCTTCTCTGAGATGGTGCTTTGCAGCAAGGAGACCTACCATCTGGACCAGTTCAGCGATGAATGCTTCTCCCAGACCTGCGTGGGACCGTGCGATCATTTCTGCTATGAGCCCATCAATATTTCCAAAGAGGTATTTGAAAAGAACCGGAAGTTCTTGGATCTGACCAGAGACGCCGGCGTGAGTATCGCGGGAAGCTGCACGCCGTACCTGAGCGGGTGGATCCCGCTGCGGGGAGAGCACTTCGTGTCTACGGAGTCCAGCAATATCCTGTTCGGCAACTCCGTGTACGGCGCCTGCGCCAACGCGGACGGACTGGAGGCGTCTGCGTGGGCCGCCATCTGCGGACGCACGCCGCTGTGGGGCAACCACATCCTGGAAAACCGCTACGCCACCCATGTGGTGGACGTGCAGTGCCAAAGTGAGACTCCCCTGGACTGGGATATCATCGGCCTGACGCTGGGCCGGCTGCTGACCGACGGAAATGCCCGCCCGGTTTTGACGGGAAATTTCCACCGCCCGGAGATCAACCGGCTGAAAAAGTTCTTCAGTGCCCTGGCCACCACCAGCGGATGCGAGATCTGCCACATCGTGGGCTGCACGGCGGAGGCCCCCACCCTGGAGGCTGCGCTGGGCGGGCATGAGCCCCAAAGACGCCTGGTGATCACCCAGGAGGAATTTGACAAGTCCCTGGCGTCGGTGTGCGATCAGGGGTCCGCCGATGTTCAGATGGTCGTTCTGGGCTGCCCGCACTATACGCTGGAAGAGATCCGGGACGTGGCCAGGATGTTGAAGGGAAAAAAGGTCGCGCAGGGCGTTTCGCTCCAGGTCTGGACGGATATGACCATGCAGCATCTGGCGGAAGTGAACGGATATGCCCAGACCATCCAGGAGGCGGGGGCGCATCTGCTCAACAGTGCCTGCCCGATGGTATGCGGCCGCACGGCGTATGACTTCGTGAAAACCGGCTTTTTGACGGACGGTGCCAAGCAGGCGCACTATGTGCATACAGACCTGAACAAGAAAAACTGCAAAGTATTCTATGGCTCCACGCAAAAATGCGTGAAAGCTGCCATCAAGGGCCGTTGGGAGGGATAACTGTGGAACAGATCAGATTAAAAGGCCGCCCGGCGTATCCCGGAAAAGCTGCTGGTGAAGCGATCGTTTGCCCCAACAGCATTCAGGGGTGGGCGGGCGTCAGCGATGAGACCGGCTGCATCATCGAGGAAGGACATCCCGAAAAGGGAAAATGCATCAAGGGCAAGATCCTGGTCATCCCCTATGGAAAGGGATCCACCGGCTGGTCCGGGCATTTCCATTCTGCGGCAGTCGCGGGCTTTTCTCCCGCGGGCTGGCTGTTTTCCAACATCGATTCCCGCTGCGGCGTGGCCACGGCGGTCCTGGAGGTCCCGGCGGTCGCGGATTTCCCCAAGGACCAGGACATTTTTTCCTTGATTCAGACGGGGGACTGGGTGGAAATGGACGGTTCCACCGGTGAGGTCCTGGTAACTAAAAAGTAAACTCGGCTGCTTGCCGCAGAAGAGAAGAGATGTATCAGGCAGCGGGCATATGCTCTCTGCCTGATACTTTAATAGAGGTGAGTGTATGAGTTGCACATGCAGCAGCATTTTCAACGACGTGCTGGGCCCGGTTATGAATGGCCCGTCCAGCTCCCATTCTGCGGGATGCGCGCGCATCGGTCTGGTGACGCGGGGGCTTTACGGCAAACCCGTTTTGCGCGCGGATGTGGTATTTGAAGAACAGGGCTCGTACCCGAGCACCTATATTGGCCAGGGCTCCGACTTCGGCTTCACCGGGGGACTGCTGGGACTTTCACCGGAAGATCCGTCTCTCAAGGATGCACTGGGTCTGGCCCGGAACGGCGGCGCCGACATCCGCTTCAAAAAGACAGACCTGGGATTCAAACATCCAAATCAGGCCCGGATCGACGTATTCGACGCCGACGGCAGCGCGGCGCTCTCGGTCATGACCTATTCCATCGGCGGAGGAATGTTTCGCATTTTGGAAATGGACGGGTTTGCCGTTTCCATAGACGGGACCTATGATCAGGCGTTTGTGGAGTGCGGGGAAAAAGACGCCGTCCAGCGGGTGGAAAAGCGGCTGGCGGATGCCGGCGCGGCGTGGGAAGCCCAGGAACTGCACGGCAGGACTTTGATTACCGTGGCCCGCCCCACGGACGCCGTGCGTCGGACGGCCGAGGGCCTGCGGGAAGAGCCCGGCGTCGCCTGCGTCCGGTTTGCGGACGCCATATTGCCGGTGCCGCTGAAGGAAAAACCGGCGGGAGAGCTGCGCTGTGCCCGGGACGCACTGCGGGCGGCGGAGGAAACGGGACGCTCCCTGTGGGAACTGGCCATTGCGTACGAATGCGGCATCGGGGAGGTCGGCGAGAAAGACGTGTGGAAGCTGGCCGCCCATGTGGAGCATGTCATGCGGGAGTCCGCCAAGACCTTCCGCCAGGGATCGCAGCCGGTGGAGTGGATGTCCTCCTGCCGGGGAGCGGAAATGGAAGAGCGGGCAAAGGAGACCGCGATCCTGGATACCGGTATGCTGCACCGGGCGATGATGGCCGCGGTGGCGGTCATGGAAAACAGCTGCGCCCGCAATATCGTGGTGGCCGCGCCCACGGCCGGCTCCAGCGGAGTCATCCCCGGGACCGTCGTGACCCTGGGAGATGAGATGAAAAAAACCTCTGAGGAGATCCAAAAAGCCCTCCTGGCAGCGGGGCTGGTGGGCGCTTTTATTGCCAATCAGGCCACATTTGGAGGAGAGGTCGGCGCCTGCCAGGCGGAAAACGGCTCTGCCAGCGCCATGGCGGCGGCCGGATTGGTCCAGCTGATGGGCGGGAGCGTGCGCCAGGCTTTCGCGGCGGCCAGTCTCGCGATGCAAAATATGCTGGGCCTGGTATGCGACCCTGTGGGAGGAAGAACGGAGATCCCCTGCATCGGCAGGAACGTCAATGCGGTTTTCAATGCGGCTTTGAGCGCGAACATGGTCCTGTGCGGGTTCGACCCGGTCATTCCTCTGGATGAGACCATCCTTGCCATGGGAGAGGTGGGAAAGCAGCTGCCGGAGGCGCTGCGATGCACCTGCCGGGGCGGACTGTGCACAACGGCCACAGGCAGAAGGCTGAGTGAGGAATTGAACAAAAAATACAAGCCCCTCTGAAAAAGGGACCGAACGACAAATTGAGGAGGATCAACATGAAGGAAATGTTCACGTCATCAAAAGCACCGGTCCCTGCGGGAAAGATCGCGCAGGTCAGCAAGGATGAAACGCTGGGGATCGCTTATATTTCGGGGCTGATCTCCCAGCGGCCCGACGGGACGGTCCTGTACAATACATCCGTTCAGGAGCAAACGGAGCTCATTTTCCAGAATCTGCGGGGACTGCTGGAAGATATGCATCTGACCTTTGACCACATTATCAAGTCCAATGTGTTCATCTCTGACATGAAGTATTTTGATGAGATGAACCAGGTTTACATGAAGTACTTTGACAGCGAGAATCCGCCTGCCCGGCAGTGCGTCACCGCGGGCATTTGGGGCGGACTGGATGTGGAGATCAGCTTCGTGGCGACGCTGCGATAACAGCCTGATTGCGCAACAGGAGTCGGCGTTGAAGCGATGACGGGCAAACAGAGGACTTCCTTCCATGAAAAAGAAGTGTGAACTCTATGTGGTGATCGCGGCGGTTTTGTGGGGCTGCATCGCGGTTTTCCATGATCTGCTGCGCCATGAGGGATTTTCCCATATCCAGATCGTGACCATCCGGGTGACCTCGGCTGCCGCTGTTTTGACGGTTTACCTGCTGCTCAGAGCCCCGCGGATGCTCCGCATCCGCCTGCGGGACTGGTGGTGCTTTGCCGGGACCGGGATCGCCGGATTGCTGACGTTCAATTGGTGCTACTTTGTGGCCATGGAAATGACCGGAAGAGCGGTCGCGGCGGCGCTTTTGTATACAGCACCTGCGTTTGTGCTGCTGCTTTCCGCGGTGCTTTTCAAGGAGCCGCTGACCGCCAGGAAAATTTCTGCGCTGGTGCTGGCCCTGGCGGGCAGCGTGCTGGTCAGCGGATTTTCAGGCGGCACCCATGTCATACAGCGCGCCGGGCTGCTGCCGGCTGTGGGAGCCGGATTCAGCTATGCGCTGTACAGCATTTTCGGGAAAATCGCCCTGCGCAAGGGGTATTGCGCCGAAACGATCAGCGAATACACCTTTTTGTTTGCGGCGGCCGGCGCCGTCCCGCTTTCCCGGATCTGGAGGATATCGGCGCCGCCGGACGCATTGGCAACCGGCATCGGCGCGTTTGGCGTAGGCGTGATCTGCTGCGTGTTTCCGTTTTTGCTGTATACGAAAGGTCTTGCCGGCACGGAGGCGGGAAAGGCTGCCGTGCTGGCTATGGCGGAGCCGGCGGTGGCTACGCTGCTGGGCTGCGTTTTGTATAGAGAGGTCCTGGATGCGGGCACCGCAGTGGGGATCGGCCTGATATTCTGCTCCTTGCTGACACTGACCGGCCCGGAAAGACGAGAGAAGCTGCCCTGTGACCGCTCCGGCGGCACAAAGTGAAATACATGCCCAAGAGCCTCTGACGGGGCGTGATGCCGAGGGCTTGCAAAAAAATGGATCCAGCCTGGGGTGCAGGCGTGCGGATCGTACAGCGGGCAAAGGACCGAGGGAATCTTCCCTCGGTCCTTTGCTCGCTGTCGGGGGAAAATGGAGGCTTGCGGGGCCGGGACTTGTGCCGTGACGCCGGAGAGCGGCGTTCAGGCATGTGACCAAAAATGAAAAATTTACGCAATCTAGAGACTTTTGTACTTGACAGAAAGAACCTGCGTTGCCTATAATACTATTATCCTACAATACCACGATAAAGCAAGGCGGTGAGGGCACACGATGAAAACCGTTGTAATTGCGGGAGCAGGGACCATGGGCGCTTCGCTGGCCCAGGTATACAGCCGGGCGGGATGGAACACCGTCCTTTACAATCGAAGCGAAAAAGGCCTTGAGCGGGCGGAAAGACTGATTGCCCTGAATCAGGATACGATGATCCGGGAAGGGCTGCTTACCGAGGAGGATGCCCGCCAAATGAGCCGCTGCCTTTCCATGACCACGGAGAAAGCGGCGTTTGCCCAGGCGGATTTGGTGGTGGAAAACATCAAGGAAGATATGGAGGTCAAAAAGGAATTTTGGGAAGAGACCTCGAGGATGACCAAGGAGTCGGCGCTGCTGGCCACCAATACGTCTGGCTTGTCCATTACGGAAATTGCCCGGGCCGTGTGGAAGCCGCAGCGGTTCATGGGGCAGCATTGGCTGAATCCGCCCCATTTGCTGCCGCTGTGTGAGATTGTCATCGGCCAGCAGACCAGCTGGGAAAACGCACAGAGCATGCGGGCGCTGCTGAAGGAGATGGGCAAGCAGCCGGTGGTGGTGAAGGATATTCGGGGCTTCATTATCAACCGGATCCAGTTTGCCCTTCTCAGGGAGGCGCTCTACATCGTGGAGAGCGGCGCGGCCTCTTTTGAAGACGTGGACATGGTGCTCAAAGCGGGCATGGGCCTGCGGTATGCGGTGCTGGGGCCCTTTGGCGTTGCGGATTTTGGCGGTCTGGATGTGTTTGACCATATCAATCAATACTTGAACGCGGATTTGTGTGACGCAAAGACGGGTGATAAGCTGCTGCGGAAATTGGTCGAACACGGACGGCTTGGAGTGAAGTCCGGCGCTGGGTTCTACGATTACAGCGGCAGCAAAGCGGAGCAGGCGATTCGCAACCGGGATCAGATGTACATTGAGCTGGCCAGAGTTCTGTATTTTTGAAATGAGCGGAGGAGTTGGCGATGAGAAGCGACGCGATGAAAAAAGGACTGGAGAGACTTCCGCATAGAGCGCTGTTCCGGGCACTGGGGCTGACCGATGAGGAGCTTGCCAGGCCCATGATCGGGGTCGTCAATGCCCAAAACGAGATTATCCCGGGGCACATGCATCTGGATACCGTTGCCGAGGCGGTAAAAGCCGGGATCCGGATGGGCGGAGGGACTCCGGTGGAGTTCCCCGCAATTGGTGTTTGCGACGGCATCGCCATGAACCATGAAGGCATGTTCTATTCGCTGCCGAGCCGGGAGCACATTGCCGATTCCATAGAAATCATGGCAAAGGCGCATCCGTTTGACGGGCTGGTGTTCATTCCCAACTGCGACAAGATCGTGCCCGGCATGCTGATGGCAGCCCTTCGGCTGAATATTCCGGCCATCTTTTGCAGCGGCGGCCCCATGCTGCCGGGCAGAACAGACGCAGGCCGGATCGCACTGACGGACGCTTTTGAGGCCCCTGCGGCGGTAAAGGCAGGCAGAATGACGGAGGACATGGCCCATGAGATCGAGGACCGCGCCTGTCCTGGCTGCGGTTCCTGCGCCGGCATGTTTACCGCCAACTCCATGAACTGCATGACGGAGCTGCTGGGAATGGCGCTGCCGGGGAACGGGACGATCCCGGCGGTCGAGAGCCGGCGGATCCTGCTTGCCAAGCACACGGGCATGAAGATCATGGAGCTGGTGGACCGGAACATCACCCCCAGAGAGATCGTGACGGAGCGGTCCATCCATAATGGCCTCATCGCAGATATGGCCCTGGGCTGCTCCACCAATACCATGCTGCACCTGCCTGCGATCGCCCACGAGGCCGGCCTGGAATTTGATCTCAAGCGTGTGAATGACATCAGCGACCGGGTCCCCCACCTGGTCAAGCTCAACCCTGCGGGAAAGCACTGCCTGGTGGATCTGGACGATGCCGGCGGCCTGGGGGCGGTGATGAAGCGGCTGGACCAGCTGGGCCTCATTGACCCGTCTGCAAGGACGGTGGAGGGAAGCTGGAAAGAACGGATCGCGGCGGCCAGGATCCTGGACGAGGACGTGATCCGGGACCGAGAACATGCGTATTCCCAGACGGGGGGGCTGGCGGTCCTGTTTGGAAATCTTGCCCCCGACGGCGCCGTGGTGAAAAAGGGAGCGGTTTTGCCGGAGATGATGGTGCATACGGGAAGCGCCCGGTGCTTTGACAGTGAGGAGGCGTGCTGCCAGGGCCTGTATGCCGGGGAGATCTCCCCGGGAGACGTGGTGGTCATCCGGTATGAGGGCCCAAAGGGCGGGCCCGGGATGCGGGAAATGCTTTCCCCCACAGCCGCGTTGGCCGGACTGGGACTGGATACCAGCTGCGCGCTGGTGACGGACGGCAGATTTTCCGGCGTCAGCCGCGGCGCTTCCATCGGACATGTATCTCCCGAAGCGGCAGCGGGCGGCCTGCTGGCCTATGTGCGCGATGGAGATCCGATTTCTATCGATATCCCGGGGCACAAAATAGAACTGCTGGTCCCGGAGGAAGAGATCGCGGCCCGCAGAGCGGCGCGGCCTCCTCAGCCGCCCAGACAGGTGAGCGGGTATCTGAAGCGGTATCGCGCCATGGTCACTTCTGCAAGTCAGGGCGCGATACTGGACGAGAGCGTGCTGTAAGCGGGCAAGGGGGACAAAAGAAATGAAGCATGATGAACAGGCACTGCATGCTGCGGCGGTGAACACGGTTGCGGCATTGATGGCGGCAGCGGCCAAGACCGCGCCCAAGTCCTGCGGCGCAGATACATTGGAGACGGTCGTCCTGGACGGCGCGGATAAGGAGAACTTGGCGGATATCATGTGCGAACTGGCCCGGGAGACCGGCATGGATTTTTACCGCCGGGATGCTGAGAATGTTCGCAGATCCCAGTGCGTGGTAGTGATCGGGGCGATCGCGTCCTATATGTCCACAGCGCACTGCGGGCTGTGCGGTATGGGAAACTGCGGAAATGCCATGCGGAACAATGCGACCTGCGCATTTTCCGGGATCAATCTCGGGATCGCGCTGGGATCTGCGGTAGGGATCGCGGCAGCGCATCATATTGACAACCGGATCATGTTCAGCGTGGGAAAAGCGGCACAGAGAAAGAAGGTGTTTGAAAGAAAGGTCACGATGGCTTTTGGGATTCCACTGTCCAGCACCGCGAAAAATATTTTTTATGACCGAAACTCCACATCCATTGCAAAACCAAAGTTTGTTGACTAGCTGTAATTGAACTGGATTCGCCCGACACAAACCGTAAGGACCATTTAGAAACAAAGGATTTGTTTCTATTTGTATTTTGACAATTGGAGGAAAGAGAAATGAAAAAGCGTGTGTTATCTTTTGTGCTGGCTCTTGGAATGTGCGTGGGATTGGCTGCCTGCGGGCAGAAGGAAGCGGACGGCGCAGGGGAGGAAGGCGTTGCTTCGGGTGAGAAGATCACGGTGAGAATTGCCACGCAGCATCCGGATGACTATCCGTCTTCCCAGGCGATGATGAAGCTCGCGGAAGATCTGGAGGAGCGAAGCGGCGGCGTTCTGGAGTGCGATGTGTACACCAACAATGCCCTGGGCGGAGAACTGGATATCCTGGACCAGGCCCGGACCGGGACCGTGGAGATCATCTACTGCTCTCCCACGGCAGCTACGATGAACCCGAAGATCAACGTATTTGACCTGCCGTTCCTGTTTGAGAACTACGAGCAGGTGGAAAAGGTAGTCTCCAACGAGGAACTGATGGACGAGATCCTGGGCGAGTTTGTCAACTACGGGATCCGCCCCATGGCCGCGTATGAAAACGGCCTGCGCGTGATCTCCACCAACAAGAAGATCGAAAGCCTGGCAGACCTGAAGGGACTGAAGATGCGTGTCCCGCAGGCGCCGATCTCCATTGCGATCTTCAATGCACTGGGATGCAACGCCACGCCCATCGCCTTCAACGAGCTGTATTCCGCGCTGCAGCAGAAGGTGGTGGATGGCCAGGAAAACGGCTATCCCACTTTTTCCACCAACCGTTATTACGAGGTGCAGGACTACATCGCGGAGACCTATCACATGTGGAGCATCAATGAGCTGTTTGTCTCTGAGGTGTTCTGGCAGAAGCTGACGCCCGAGCTGCAGGAGATCGTGGAAACCGCATGCAAGGAGTCCGGCGTCTATCAGAGAACGCTGTATCGCGAGATGCAGGATGCGTGCAAGCAGGAGGCTGTGGATAACGGCGTGGAGATCACTTATCCCGACATGGAAGAGTGGAAGACGGCCACGGAAAGCGTGTACGAGGACTTCTATGCCGAGTATGAGTGGGGCGAGGAGCTGGTGCAGAAAATTTTGGACTGCGCAAACAGCTGACAAAACGAAGGGCTGTTGCGGCGTGTATAGCAGCTGCCTCCAAAGCGGGAAAAAAGGACCCTGACTTTGGAGGCAGCCACCCTCCATAGGCGTGACTTTTTCGCAAGCGGTACACCAACGGAAGTGGAGAATAAATGTTATGAAAGCTGTTGAAAAAATCATAGATGTCATCTTCAAAGCCGTGGAATGGGTAATCGCATTCCTGGTGGGGCTGATGACTGCGCTTGTGTTTTTGCAGATCGTAAACAGAACGATCCTGAACGTTTCCCTCACATGGAGCGAGGAGATCGTGAATTATTCCATGATCTGGATCGCGATGCTTGGCGCCTGCGTGCTGGTCAGAAACAATGGACATATGGCCATTGATAATTTTATCAAGGCGCTGAAAGGACCGCTGAGAAAGGTGATCATGGCGGTTTCCGTGCTGCTGCAGGTAGCCTTTGTCATTGTCATGCTCTTGGGGATCATTGAATTCTTCCCGGTGGCGGCAAAGCAGTTTTCTCCTGTCCTGCGGCTGGATATGGCTGCGATCTATTCCATTTTCTTCATCAGCGGCATTTTGATGCTGCTGGCTCTGGTGGATTACTGGGTCATTCACAGAGGAAAGATCGCGGCGTATTCCGAAGAAGATGAGCTGCTCAAGAAAGTGCAGGAAGAAGAGCGTGACACCGATGCGGGAGGAAAGGAGATGATCTGATGGCTCTGGTGGTATTTGTCGTTTCCCTGTTTGGAATGTTGTTTTTGGGCGTTCCCATTTTCATGAGCATCGGAGCGTCGGGCCTGATCCTGTATGCCTACGGAATGGGCGATATGGAGCCGATCCTCCTGGTGCAGCGCATGTTCAGCGGCTTGAACAGCTTTACGCTGCTGGCCATTCCGCTGTTTATGCTGGCCGGAGAGATCATGAACCGCGGCGCGCTGTCCAAAAAGATGGTACGCTTTGCAAACTGCCTGCTGGGGTGGGTGCATGGCGGCCTGGGATTCACCGTGGCGATCTCCTGCATGTTTATCGCGGCCATTTTGGGCTCTGCCTCTGCCGCAGCCGCCATGATCGGCGCCATCATGATCCCGGAAATGGTGAACCGCGGGTATTCCAAGGATTTTACCTGTGCGCTCACAGCGGCCGCGGGCTCCATCGGGCCCATCATACCGCCCAGTATCCCCATGATCATTTACGGCGTCATCGCCAACGTCTCCATTGTAGAGCTGTTTTCCGCGGGCTATGTTCCCGGTATCCTGATGGGAGTGATGTTTATGATCTACTCCTATTTCTTCGCCCGGAAGCATGGGTATCCGGCGGAACCAAAGCCCACGCCCAAGGAGGTATGGACGGCCTTCAAAGTGGCGGCGCCCACGCTGCTGCTCCCCATTTTGATCATGGGAACCATCCTGACCGGCATTTGCACACCGACGGAATCCGCGGTTTTGGCAGTGGTCTATGCGCTGTTCCTCAGCTGTGTGGTGTATCGTACCCTGCCTCTGCGAGAGCTGAAGGAGACATTTGTAAACAGCGCGAAGTCCGCGGCCATGGTGTTGGTCGTGATCGCCACGGCCAGCCTGCTGTCCTGGGCCGTTACCGTAATGAATATCCCGCAGATGATGGCGGACTTCGTGTACTCCATCACGGATTCTCCGGCTGTGTTCCTGGTGATCGTGAATGTCCTTCTGGTCATTGCGGGAATGTTCCTGGATGCGGGGTCTGCCATTATGATCCTGTCGCCGGTCCTGCTGCCCATCGCACTGAGCTTGCAGATCGACCCGCTGGCATTCGGCATTATCATGGTGGTGAACCTGTCCATCGGCGTGCTGACGCCGCCGGTTGGATTGAACCTGTACGTGGTGTCGTCCCTGTCCAATCTGGACATCATGCGGGTGGCAAAGGCGTGCATGCCGTTTATTTTGATGATTTTTGCCATGCTGATCGTATGTTCCTTCTTCCCCCAGATCCTGACGTTCCTGCCGGAGCTTCTCTATGGATGATGCGTGCCGGAGGCAAGCGGGGGGCAGACGAGCTTTTTGCATGGAGAAACAGGAAAAAAGGCGCGAGCCTTATCTCATCATGAAAGGACTGATCTGGAGTGGGCAAACCCAAAAAAGTAATTATCTCGGCGGCGATTACCGGGGCCATTCATACGCCGTCCATGTCGCCGTATTTTCCTGCAAGCCCGGAGCAGATCTCTCAGCAGGCCATTGACGCGGCAAAGGCGGGCGCTGCGGTGGTACATATCCATGCCCGCCGGGATGACGGAATGCCGGTTGGAGATTTCAATACGTTCCGGCAGATCCTGTCGGAGGTGAAGCGCGGATCGGACGCGGTCATCGGCATCACCACCGGCGGAGCAAACGGAATGAGCACGGAGGAGCGGTTTTCCGTCATTGAGGAATTCCAGCCGGAAATGGCCTCTGCCAACAGCGGCTCCATGAATTTTTGCTACCACAAGCTGGCAAAGGGCATCGATCAGCCGCTGCATGATTGGGAGCTTCCGTATATCACAAGGACCTATGACAATGTCTTTAAAAACACCTTTAAGGACATGGAGTATTGTATCCGTACCATGAATCGGTGCGGAACACTGCCGGAATACGAGGTCTTTGACTATGGCCAGCTGAGCAACCTGGCATACTTCAAAAAGGAGGGCATCATTACCCAGCCCATCTATATCCAGTTCGTTCCGGGCGTCATGGGCGGGTTCCCCATGAGCGGGGAGTCCATGCTGTTTATGATCGACCAGGCGAAAAAGATCCTGGGCGGTGATGTACAGTATAGTACGGTGGCGGGCGGCCGGAGAATGTTCCGGTTCGCGACGATGATGGCCATCCAGGGCGGCAACGTCCGCGTCGGCATGGAGGATGGGTTGTATATCAAGTCCAACGGCGAGCTGGCCACCAGCAACGCCCAGCAAGTGGAAAAGATCCGCAGGATTTTGGAGTCTTTGGATTACGAGATCGCAACGCCCCAGGAGGCAAGAGAGATGCTGCATCTCAAGGGCAAGGATCAAGTCAACTTCTAAAAGAACGCATAAGGCGTCGAACCAGATGCAGACTGAAGAAATATATAATGAAAAGGAGCATGCGTGATGAGCCTGACCAATTACTATGAAGAGCTTCAGAAACGAGCTGCACAGGGGAAGAATATCCGCCTCGGCATGATCGGCTTTGGAAGATTCCCCTCAACGTTTACCGTCCAGCTGGACAGGATCCCTGCCATGCAGTTGGTGGGCGTGGCGGAATTGAACCCTGCGCGGGCACAAAAAACGTGTGATCTGATGGAGTGGCCCAAAGAGCGGTACAGCGCAAAGTCCTTTGAGGAGGCGGCGAAAAACGGCACCACCTGCATTGTGGAAGATGCGGAGGAGCTGTTCAAATCCGACTTCATCGACATCCTGGTGGACGCCACGGGAAATCCCTATGCGGGGATCCGGCATGTGAAGCTGGCGTGTCAGTATCACAAGGATATCATCATGGTCAATATCGAGTGCATGGCCGCGGTGGGCCCCATCCTCACCAGAATGGCGGATGAAGCGGGGATCGTGCTGTCGTACGCCTACGGAGACCAGCCGGCAAAGCTCTGCAGCCTGATCGACTGGGCCCGGACCTGCGGATTTGAGGTCTGCGCCGCGGGCGAGTGGAGACCGTATACGGAGGGCGACAAGGAGCTGCCGCCCACGGACATCGTGTTTGAGAGATTCGGCTATGATGTGGAAGAGGCGCATCGCTTTGGAATGAACCCGAAGGGGTATTGCTCGTTCCTGGACAACACGAAGGGCGCCATCGAAATGTGCGTTGTGGCGAACGCCACCGGGCTGGGCGCGCCGGAAGGCGGACTGCACTACTACCCCGCCGGATACGCGGACCTGCCGCATATCCTCAAGCCCAAGGCGGACGGAGGAAAGCTCTCCCACTTTGGCGTGATGGAAGTCTGCGCGCCCAACTATCCCGACAAGGGCGTCTCCGCGCCGGTCCCGGGCGCTTTCCGGGCAGGCATGTATGTGGTCATGCATACGGACGGGCGCCCGATGACCAAGGACGCGGTCATCAAGGCGTGGTATCCCACGGATGACACCCATCAGTACTCGGCCTACATGCTGCCGGTGCACGGCATCGGCTTGGAGCTTGGTGTTTCTGCCGCGGCGATCGCCATTTCCAGAAAGCCCACAGGAACGTCCAAGTACTTCGCTACCGACGTGGTCTCCATCAGCAAAAAGGACCTGGCCCCGGGTGAGATCCTGGACGGCGAGGGCGGATTCTGCGCACACGGCGAATTCTTCTCTGCCGATGAGAGCCTCCGCAAGCGCGCTGTGCCCCTGGGGCTCAGTGAGACCATGAAAATCATCCGCCCCGTCAAGAAGGGACAGCTGATCACCTGGGATGACGTGCAGTTTGACGCAGCGAACGAAGGGGTGAAGCTGCGCAGGCAGATGGAGGAGATCTTCAGAAAGGAAAAGAATCTTTGAGGACCTGCCGCAGCACGAAGACGAATTTGCATAGATTGGAGAATCACATATGATTTTCACGGCATGCGGTCACTTGGAAAGAGTCCTTACCATCGAACTCGAAAAGGGAGACGACCTTTTGAAGAAGATTTCCGAAGCGTGCGAATCCGAGGGGATCAAAAACGGCTTCGTGTACGGCGCGGTGGGAAATCTGGAAAAAGCAGCGGTGTATACGGCGGCGCCCATCGGTGTGGAAAACGGGCGGCTGAAGTTCGGATATATGGATGAGCCGCTGCGGTTTGGAGGACTTCTGGGGGCACAGACACTGAATTCGGTGGAGGGGATCATCTGCCACGATCAAGCGGGAGCAGTCTCCTGCCATCTGCACTTCTCCTTTACCGACCCGGATGGCTTTGCCCGCGGGGGCCACCTTCCGGAGGGCACCTGCGTTCTGGAAAAGGCAACGGTCACCGTTGGCCAGATCAGCGGCATCGATATGGCCAGAAAATGGGATGACAGCGTGAATATTTTCGTGTTTGCGCCAACGCAGCTTTGATTGAGAGGACGTAATTTATGAGTACTATCACAAAAAACGGCCTGGGCAGGCTCCTTGCGGTGCGGCTGAGTCCTGGAGAAGACTTGCTGGAGGGCATTTTCAGCAGCTGCCGGCAGCATGGGTTCAGGCGTGCCGCCGTACTGAGCGGGATTGGCAGTTTAAAAGAGGTCCGGATATACAATGAGGGGATCCTGTCCACAGATGGAGAAAACATCATCTATGGCTACGGGGATCAGCCCCGGTTTTGGGGCG
This sequence comes from Clostridiales bacterium, assembly GCA_019418625.1. Taxonomy (GTDB): domain Bacteria; phylum Bacillota; class Clostridia; order Oscillospirales; family Oscillospiraceae; genus Oscillibacter. The sequence continues at coordinate 18,053 of DYBL01000008.1, forward strand.
GACCTCAGGGCGTGATGGAGCTGTGCTCCGTAAAAGGGACCATCTGCACGGAAGAAGACGGGCAGCCGGCAAGCGGCAGCGGCCTGCACATCACCTTCAGCAATGCCGGAGGGGCCGTGCTGGGAGGCTGTCTTGCGAAAGGGACGATCGTGAATTTGACTGCGGAGATAGTCATCGGCGAGCTGCTCTGATTTTGTGAAGTAGAACAGTGGGGAATGGATCTTTTGCAGAGCACTGGCGAGCCGTCTGTGCAGAAGGTCCATTTCCTCACTTTTGTTCCCGTATAGCAGAACTCTAGGAATAGATGATAGACAATTTTGGTTTTGCATGGTATATTTTAGAAAATTAGAAAGTCTACATATATTGTGCAAGGTGGAAATCTCAAATGAATGATTTGAATATGATACAACCGATCAAGCGCAAGGAAAATATGGCAAATCTGGTGGCAAAACAGCTGATCGATCTGATCGTATCAGGAACGTTTCCAACAGGAGAAAGACTGCCTTCGGAAAAAGACCTCTGCGAAATGTTTGCGGTGGGGCGCAACACCTTGCGTGAGGCGACCCGCGCGCTGAATATTTTGGGGTTCATTGATATCCGTGTGCCCGAGGGCATGTTTGTGGCACAGAGCCCGGACAATTTCTACACACGGAAGATGCAGCTGACCAGCAAGTACGGCTATGATAATGTGGAGGAGCTGACAGAGGCGCGCATCGCTGTGGAATGTGCGATCGTCCGGCTGGCTGCCCAGAAGGCGGGAGAAGCGGAAAAGCAAAAGCTGCACGATATTTATTCCATTATGAAGGACGCGGTGGACAATCAGGAGCGCTTGAAGGCGGATGCGCAGTTTCATATGACCGTTGCGGAAACGGCGCAAAATGGTTTTTTGCAGCAGACGCTGCTGCTGTTGTTGGATGGTATGAATGAGTGGATGGCAAAGGTGGAAGTAGGGGCACCCACGGCAAATCTGACATCTACGCCCCAGCATGAAGAGATATGGAAGGCCATCTGCAAAAATGATCCTGATCTGGCGGTGGAAAAAATGCGGGAGCACCTGACCTACGTGGCGAAGGTCTTTCTGGAAATCGAGAAACAAACGGTTTACAAGAGATGACCCGGCGCTCCTGGCGGTTGATACAAGGAGGATCGGACCGGCATCATGCCCATGTCCTGCGGGACTGGTCCGGGGGTGTGGGAAGAGCGCCGGCGTAAGATCAGCGTGAATAGCCAAACAGCTTTGGCAGAAAGAGGGAACTGCCTTTGGAAAAGATGATTACATTGGATCACCAGCAGGTGATGGAAATTATCCCGCATCGTGAGCCCATGCTGCTGATCGATGAGGTTTCGGAACTTATCCCGGGGAAATATATCCGCGCATCACTGTGGATCGATCCGCAAAGAGATATATTCCGCGGACATTTTCCGGAAAACCCGGTATTCCCGGGGGTATATACCATAGAGGCGTCTGCACAGGCGGTGGACCTGCTGCTTATGACCAAAGCGGAGTATGCAGGAAAGGTCCCGCTGTTTTTGGGCATTGACGAAGCCAAATTCCGCAAAATGGTACTTCCCGGGGATACATTGGAAATTTGCGCGGAACTGGTGCGTGAACGGGCTGAAAAAGCGATCGCAACTTGCGGGTGCAAGGCCTATGTAAAGGGCGAATTGGCTGCGGAAGCGAACATCACGATCGCTATGCGCTGAGACAAGGCGCTTGGCACGGTCGGGCGGAGGATGGACTCTTCCGGAAGAGCGCTTCCTCCGGGGCGGCCTTTTCCGTTGAATCGGTTTTGTCCCGTGGGGTGCGCGGGTAAAAAAGATCTGCATCAGAGGGCAGGGACTGGGAGATTTCTTCTCAGCCCCTGCCCTCTTTGGTACATATGGCACTGCTGTGGAAAAGCCGGAAGACGGTGCGCGGCGGCCGCCGCGGGCAATACGGGAAGAGCCGAAGCGCCGGGCGGCCCGTGTTGAAAAAAACGGGGGAGATGCTATAATAAAATCCGGTATTCTTATTGGGAAAAAGCCTGCGTGCTGCCGGGACTGCTCCGAAAGGACGGAGCGGATGCTGCGGCCCTGGGGCGGTGCGGGCGATCATGGACTCTGTTTTTAAAGGAGCAATACGCATGGCAGACTACCGGCAATATTTTCAGGTGGTGCTTCGCCCGGCTTCCGAACATGCGGTGGAGGACTTTTTTTCACCGGGCGGAAGATACTCCAATTTTCGCAAGGAGACCTGCTTTATCCGCTATTTGGGTCGGGCGCAGTATGGCGCTGTGCTGGACCGGCTGCGCATGTGGCAGGAGGATGCGTGTGCAGCGCGCAGCGGATATGTGTTTGTGCCTGCTCTGGAAAGACAAATGGACCAATCGGAGCTGGAGCGGTATGTTGCGCTGTACCGCCAGGGGGACTACACGCTGCCCTTCCGCTTTGAAAACAGCATCCTGGAGGAGGCCTTCCAGGACAGCTTCCGCCAGATCGTACAGCTGTTCCGCCAAAGCAGGGGGCGGACGGAGGAGTCCATCCTCCGCAACTTCATCGTCAGGATGTTTTTCTGGATCGACCGGTATTTTCCCCGGCTCTTTGTGGAGACGAAGAAGATCGCCTGCTTTCCCAAATTTGCCTGTGCCGGCACGGTGAAGCTGCCGGAATACCTGTTTTGCTATCTGCTTTACTGCATGGGCTGCGACGTTTTGTGCCTGAGCCGCACCCAGGACGTGCTGGTGGAGGACCCGGAGCTGCTGGCGCTGTCTGCGTTGGAGACCGGAGCGGAGGAAGTGCCGCCCCCGCCTGTGCGGGTGTCCGCAGCCCCAGCCCGGACACAGTCCCGCCCGGACTGCGCCCAACGGCCCCGGGAGAGCGCCCGGCCGCCGGAGAGGACGGCACCGTCTCAGTCCAAAGAGAGCGGGCCGCTCAATTATGTGGAGCTTGCAAAGCTGGCCTCGTCGGTGGTCATGCTGCAGGTGTTCGACGACCAGGGCCAGTGTATCAAGACCGGCTCCGGCGTCATCATCCAGGCGTCCGGGTACATCCTCACCAATTTCCATGTGGCGGCGGGCGGGCGTTACTACGGTGTTTTGCTGGAGGAGGACCCGGAGATCTGCTATACCAATGAGCTCATCAAGTACAACCAGGACTTTGATCTGGCCATCCTGCGCATGAATAAGCGCCGGGCGCCCATCCCGGTCTGGCAGGGGGCGCAGCCGCTGGTCCGGGGACAGAAGGTGGTTGCCATCGGCAGTCCGCTGGGCCTTTTCAACACTGTCTCCGACGGGATCATCTCCGGCTTTCGGACGGTGGGGGAGCGGTCCATGATCCAGTTCACGGCGCCCACCTCTCACGGCAGCAGCGGCGGCGCGCTGCTGGACCTGTACGGGAATCTGATCGGCATCATCACAGCCGGCTTTGACGACGGGCAAAACCTGAATCTGGCAGTGGACTACAAGGCTATTTTGGACTTTACCAGGGGGATCCTGTGAGCCGCCGCATCGGAAACGGCGCAGCGGAAAGACCCCTTGGAGGAAACAAAAAAGGAGACGCCGGGAGGCGTCTCCTTTTTTGCCGTACGGCGGCGCGGGACATTTTCCGCCGCCTCAGGACCGGGCTTTGCAGGAATGGCGCGGACAGAGCACCGGGGGGATCATCTGATGGGAGCAGTTGTTCTGCCGCGCGCCCAAAAGCGCGATCCGCCGGTGTCCCAGGCGGTGGAGGTATTCCGCGGCCATGCGGCCGCCCAGACAGTTGTCCACGCAGACTGCCTGGATGGCGGGCGTCTGCGCCGTCTCCTCGAAGGCACCCAGCAGCACGATGGGCACCCGGCTGCGGTAGCTGCCGATCAGAGCGGGGGCCTGCTTGGAGGAGCTGACCAGGAGAATGCCGTCCACCCGGTGACCGATGAGAAAGTCGAAGACCTGTCCGATGTCCTGGTCCTCCACCCGGCCGTGGCAAAAGAGCACGTGATAGCTCTGCTGCCGGGCAAGCTGCTCCAGGATCAGGGCCGTCTCGGAAAAGAGCGGGTTATCCAGATCGGAGATCACGCAGCCGATGAGTCCCGCACGGCTGGCGCTGAGCCCCCGGGCCAGCAGATTGGTCCGGTATCCGTGCCGGTAGCACAGTTCCAGGATCCGTTCGCGGGTCTCACGGCTGACGCCCCGCCCGCCGTTGAGCGTGCGGGAGACCGTGGCAATGGATACTTCTGCCATCCGGGCAATATCTTTGATGGTGATGGTGCTCATAGGGGCCCTCCCGTAAAAGTGAGAAAACGGTTGCATAAATCGTGCAATGGATGGAGCGTGGAGAAAAAAGAGATCCGCTGCGGTTTCCTTTGCAAAAAAACCGCTATGCTTATAAATAGTGAAAAAAACGCGGGTTTTCTCTGATTATATTCCGGTTTACAAAAATTTCAATGTTTTTTCTCTGGGGAAACTATCACAAATCCACAAGAAGATAATTGGTTAAATTGTAGAAAAAAATCTGTATATTTGACGAGCGTTTTGGAGAAATGGTATACTGTGACCTAGAGAAAACGGTTGCATTTGCAATGAAACCGCTTTCAGAAGGGAGGCGCCATGAGACGCGTCACCATCCGGGACGTGGCCCAGCGGGCGGGGGTCAGCTCCTCCACCGTATCCCGCGTATTGAATGACAGCGCTTCCATCAGCCAGCGTACCCGTCAGGCGGTGCGGGAGGCGTGTCAGGCGCTCCACTATGTGCCCGACATCACGGCGCGGGGGCTGTCCGGCCACAAGACCCACACCATCGGCATCATCGTGCCGGATATCTCCAACCCCTATTTTTCCGCCCTGTGTACAGCGGCGGAGGCCGGCGCGTCCGCCAGGGGCTACCGTGCCATCCTCTGCAATACCCTCTATGAACCGGTGAACGAACTGGACGCCATTGGCCGGATGCTCTCCCAGCGGGTGGACGGGCTGCTGGTGGCGGCCCACTCACCGCACACCCAGGCCCAGCACGCCGCCCTTTTGGGCGAGCTGCCCTGCGTGTACTTGGGCAGCAACCACGGCCCGGGGTGCAGCTATGTGGAGGTGGACAACGAGCAAGGCGCCTATCAGGCGACCCAGTATCTCTATCGGCTGGGCCATCGCAGGATCGTGTTTCTGGGGGGACGGCAGGATTCCCGGACCCTGGAGCAGCGGCTGCAGGGCTACCGGCGCTCCATGCTGGCAAACCACCTGATCCCCGATGCCGCTGCCGCGCCGGACGGAACGGAGAACCTGGGTGCCTGGTGTTTTCAGGAGGCCCGGCGGCTGTTCCGCCAATCCCCCTGTCCCGATGCCGTCATCGCCTATTCTGATATCCTTGCCATGCAGGTGATGGAGGCGGCGGAGGAGTGCGGACTGCACGCACCGGAGGATTTTTCCGTGATCGGCTTTGACGACATCGCCCTGGGGCGCCTGCCCCATATCCATTTGACCACGGTCTCCCAGCGGGAGACACAGGCGGGAGAGCTGGCCATCCGGCGGCTGCTGGAGAAGATCGACGGCAGCGCGGCTGTGACGGAAGATATCCTGGAGCCGGAGCTGGTCATCCGGTCCACCTGCCGGCGAATATAGATGTTAGGAAAGAAGGAGAGCTTTCATGGACGGACTTTCCCTTGCTGAGAGAAACACCCTGGGCGCACTGCTGGATACCCAGAGCCAGGAGACGGTCATGGCCAAGATCCCGCAGTTTTTCCGGGCGGAGACCGACAATCTGGTCCCGCCGCCGAAAGCGGTGCCGGAGAAGCTGGGCGTGCTGATGTTCAACATGGAGCGGGGCGTCCATCTGGAGGAGATCCGGGAGTTTCTCCGGGACTGTCCGGATATCCAGCCTTTCGATCTGATATTGGCCAACGAGCTGGACGACGGGTGCTTCCGCTCCGGCAACAAAAATACCGCCCGGGAGCTGGCCCAGGCCTTCGGCCTCAACTATGCCTGGGGACTGGAATTTATCGAGCTGGTGGATGAGCGCAATGAAAAGGGCTTCCACGGCAACGCCGTGTTCTCCCGCTGGCCCATCCGACGGGCGGGCGTCATCCGCCTGCCGGAACAGTACAACTGGTACTTTGACCGTCAGCGCCGTATCGGCGGACGCCTGGCGGTGTTCGCGGAGCTGGACGTGGGGGGAAAGCCGCTGGGTGTGGTGTCCATCCACCTGGAAAACCGAACCCATGGCGCCGGGCGCCAGGCCCAGATGTCCGCCATTTTGGAGGCGGTGGACCGGGAACTAGCGGGTATGCCGGTGATCCTGGGCGGCGATTTGAACACAAACACCTTTGACGGCCGCAGCAAGGAGGATATCGGTGACATTGCCGGGAGCCCGGAGCTGCGCCGCCGCTGTCTGGAGGACGTCTTTGACTTTGAGCCGCTGCTGCCCATGTGCGCCGCGGCGGGCTACGACATCGTACCCGGCGAGCCCCGGCTGACCCGGCGCAAGCCCCTGCCGGACGGAGACTTTTTGCCGCTGCGGCTGGACTGGATCTTGCTGCGGGGGCTTGAGGCGGAGGAGAGCCGCATGGTCTCCACCGCCAGGGAGGATCTGACCTATGCCCGTCCCGGCTCCGCTCTGGAGCGGTTTGCGGGGGCGGAGCTGTCGGACCATAACGCCGTGTGGGCGCTGTGCGCGCCAAAATAAGTTGTGTTTCCCCGCCGGAGGGCGGGGTCCACATAGAAGATCTCAGGAAACGCGAGGAACTGACCCAATCAAAATTTGGATTGAAAAGGAGAAGTTGACATGAAGAAAACGACAAAACGGTTTTTTGCCCTGCTGCTGTCCTCCCTGATGGTCCTCACACTGCTGACCGGCTGCGGCGGAGGCGGTGACAAGCCCGCTGAAGAAGGCGAGACCTCCGGCAGCAAGGAGCTGACCGTCTATACCGCGTTCCCCGAGGCCGAAGTGGCCTACTATTTCAACGCCTTTGAAGAAGCCACCGGCATCAAGGTCAACGCCCTGCGCCTGTCCGCCGGCGAGATGCTCACCCGCGTGGCTGCTGAGAAGGACAACCCCCAGGCAGCGCTGATGTTCGGCGGCTCCACCGATAACTACATCGCCGCCGTGGACCAGGGACTGCTGGAGCCCTATCAGTCTCCGGAGCTGGAAAATACCCCCGAGACCTACATCGATCCCACCGGCACCTGGAACCCCATCTATGTGGGCGCCATCGCCTTTGCCTGCAACAGCGAGTGGTTCACCGAGAAGGGCTATGACTATCCCACCAGCTGGGACGATCTGCTGGATCCCAAGTATCAGGGCCAGATCATCATGGCGCACCCCGCCACCTCCGGCACCGCTTACACCGTGCTGGCCACCCTCATCCAGCTCAAGGGTGAGGACGCCGTGTGGGATTATCTGAAGGAACTGAACAAGAATATGTCCCAGTACACCAAGTCCGGCTCCGCCGCGCCCAACGCCGTGGCGCTGAAGGAGGCCGCCATCGCCCTGACCTTCTCCCACGACGGATTGCAGCCCACCACCGAGGGCTATCCCATTGAGCTGAGCTTCCCCTCTGACGGCACCGGCTACGAAGTGGGCGCCATGGCCCTCATCAAGGGCGGCCCCGCCGACCAGCAGGAAAACGCCAAGAAGTTCATCGACTTCATGTGCTCTGCCGAGGGCCAGAACCTCTATGCCGAGAACAACTCCTTCCGCGTCCCCACCAACACCCAGGCCACCGTGGCCGAGGGCCTGGTGACGCTGGATTCCGTGGCTGTCATCGACTATGACGCCGTTTGGGCTGCCGAGAACAAGACCACCTTCACCGAGCAGTTCGAGGCCAACATCGTTGCCGCTCCCACGGAGTGATCGAACCTTCCATATTTGACGGCCTTCCCCCCTTTTTGGGGGGAAGGCCCCTTTCCAAGGCAAATCCATAGAACGCAGGAGGAACGTACATGGCCAATACGTCCGGCGCGGGCGGGAAAAGCGCCGCCCGTCTGAAAAAGCGCAATGAGACGAAGATGATCCTGCGCCAGCCTGTTTTGCTGTTTGCCGTTCTGGCCAGCATCGCCCTGCTGGTGCTGTTTGTGATCTACCCGCTGGGGAAGGTGCTGCTGTTCAGCCTGACGGATGAAGCGGGCAATTTCTCGCTTTCTCCCCTGCAGGCCCTGTTTTCCACGCCCCGGTATCTGGCCACCTTTGGCCGGACCATGCTGCTGGGCGTGGTGGTGGCAGTGATCGCCACGTTCATCGGCTACATCTTCGCCTTTACCATCACCCGCACCAATGTGCCCTGTAAGGGCTTTCTCAAGACCATCGCCACGCTGCCGATCCTGTCCCCGCCCTTTATCCTGTCGCTGTCCATCATCTTCCTGTTCGGCAAGCAGGGTCTCATCACCAACTCCCTGCTGCACATTACGGACAACAACGTCTACGGCATGGGGAGTTTGGTGGTGGTGCAGGTCATCAGCTTTTTCCCCATCGCCTACATGACTCTCTCCGGCATCCTCTCTTCCATCGACGCTTCCGTGGAGGACGCCGCCTGCAACATGGGCGCCAGCCGCTGGCATACGTTCTGGACGGTGACGTTCCCCCTGTCTCTGCCGGGCATCATCTCCGGCTGCCTGCTGGTGTTCATCCAGTCTCTGGAGGACTTCTCCAACCCCGCCACCATCGGCGGTGATTTCACCACGCTTTCCGTGGAGGTCTACCAGATCATCAACGGCACCTACGACATGCGCAAGGGCTCCGTGCTGGCCCTTTTGATGCTGGCACCGGCCATGGTGGCGTTCCTTCTGAACAAGTACTGGGTCAACAAAAAGAGCTTCGTCACCGTTACCGGCAAGCCCACCCAGGCCCGCAAGATGATGGACGAGCCCCACATCAAGTGGCCCCTGTTTGTTTTCTGCATGCTGGTGGCCGCCGTCATCATCCTGTTCTACGGCACGGTGGTGTTCGGCTCCTTCGTCCAGACCTGGGGCTATAACTACACCCTTACGCTCAGCCAGTACCAGAAGGCTCTGGAGCAGGGCTGGGACAGCCTGCGCAACTCCATGGTCCTGGGCCTGGTGGCAGCCCTTCTGGGCGGCCTTCTGGGCATGGTCATTGCCTACATCACCGCCAAGCGCAATTACTACGGCAAGCGGTTCATTGAAGTGTCCTCTGTTTTGATGTTCGCCGTCCCCGGCACCGTGCTGGGCATCGCCTACATCCTGGCCTTCAACACCGGCCCCCTGGTGCTCACCGGAACCGCCGCCATTCTGGTGATCGTGTTCGTGTTCCGCAACATGCCGGTGGCCATCGAGTCCGGCACCACCACCCTGCTTCAGATCGACAACTCCATTGAAGAGGCGTCCACCATCCTGGGCGCCGGCAGCGGATACTCCTTCCGCCGCATCACGCTGCCCATGCTGCGCAACGCCTTCTTCTCCGGCATTGTCTACTCGTTCGTCAAGGCCATCACTGCCGTCAGCGCGGTCATTTTCCTGGTCTCTCCCAAGTGGAACCTGGTCACCAGCAAGATCTACACCCTGTTCGACCAGGCCAAATACTCCCAGGCGGCGGCCTTCGTCACCATGATGGTGGTCATCCTGCTGGTGTTTATCGGCATCTTCAACGGCCTGATCAACCTGCTGCTCTCGCCCCGGTCACGCCTTCCCAAGGGAGCCGGCGGGAACACTGAGAAAACGGAGGGTACAACATGAGCAATCAAACCACGGAGCGCCTGGGCAAAAAGAGTTCCGGCGTGATTTTGAAAGATGTGACGAAAATCTTCCAGCAGCCGGACACCGGCAAGGATTTCGTGGCGGTGGACCATATCAATCTCCACATTCAGGACGGAGAGATGGTGACGCTGCTGGGTCCCTCCGGCTGCGGCAAGACCACCACGCTGCGCATGATCTCCGGCTTTGAGTATCCCACCAGCGGCAGCGTGATGATCGGCGATCGGGACGTGGCCAAGGTGCCGCCCAACAAGCGCGGCATCTCCATGGTGTTCCAGAGCTACGCCCTCTTCCCGCACCTGAACATCTGGGAGAACATCGCCTACGGCCTGAAAGTGGCCAAGGTGTCCCAGAGCGAGCTGGTGGAGCGCACCAACGCGGTGGTGGAGATGATGCAGCTGAGGGGCTTTGAGCGCCGCTTCCCCAACCAGCTCTCCGGCGGCCAGCAGCAGCGTGTGGCCCTGGCCCGCGCCGTGGTCATCGAGCCCAGCGTGCTGCTGTTCGACGAGCCTCTCTCCAACCTGGACGCCAAGCTCCGGGAGAGCATGCGGGACGAGCTGCGGGCTCTCCAGAAGCGCCTGGGCATCACCTCTTTGTACGTCACCCACGACCAGTCGGAGGCCATGGCCATCTCCGACCGGGTGGTCATCATGAAGGACGGCGTCATCTGCCAGGAGGGCTCCCCCACGGAGATCTACGAGCAGCCGACGAGCCGCTTTGTGGCCAACTTCATCGGCAAGGCCAACTTCATCGAGGGCACCTTCCGCGGGCTCGACGGTACGTCCGCCCTGGTGGAGGTGGGCGGCAAGACCATCTCCATCCCCGCGCCCGGCAAGATGGCAGACGTGCAGAAAGACGGCCCCTGCTGCCTGACGGTGCGGCCGGAGTCCATCCAGCTCTCCGCCCAGGAAGGGCAGCTGCCCGGCCGGGTGTCCCGGGCCACGTACTATGGCGCCAAGGTGGAGTACGAGGTCATGCTGGGCGAGCACCCCATCATCGTGGAGGTCTACAACCCCCAGCTGACGGAGCGCTTTGCAGAGGGCGACGAGGTGTACATGACCCTCATCAACCGCTGCGTGCGGGTCCTTCGGTAAAAGCGACAAAGCAACCATCCCCGGTCTGACGCAAGGCAGGCCGGGGGTGATTTTTTTGGCTGGAAGCAAGAAGAGATGCAAAAGTTTATAGTCGTTTCGCACAATAAAATTAAAAAATTTTATGCAAAAATGATATTTTTGTGAAATTCCCAAAAATCCTCCCCCGTCATGTGAAAAACGGACGTTTCGCAATGAAACCGTATTTGATAAAGTAATCACAAAAGGAATGTGTGAGGGGAGGAGAACGGCATGGAATATGTACTGGAAATGAAAGATATCAGTAAAACCTTTCCGGGCGTCAAGGCGCTGGATCATGTTCAGCTGCAGGTGCGGCCGGGAGAGGTCCATGCATTGATGGGCGAGAACGGCGCAGGCAAGTCGACCCTGATGAAGATCCTGATGGGGATCTACACCAAGGACCCCGGCGGCGAGATCCTGTTTGACGGCAAGCCCTACACGGCCGCCAATCCCAAGGAGGCTATGGATACGGGCGTGGCCATGATCCACCAGGAGCTCAACCCGATCCTGGATATGACCGTGTATGAAAATATCTTCGTGGGCCGGGAGCTGCGGAAAAACGGCCTGGTGGACAAAAAGGCCGAGATGGAGGAAGCCCAGAAGCTCATTGAGGAGTGCGGGCTCCACGTCTCTCCCAAGGAGACGCTGCGCAACCTGACCGTGGCCCAGTGCCAGCTGATCGAGATCATCAAGGCCATCTCCGTCAACGCCAAGGTCATCGTCATGGACGAGCCCACCGCCGCCATCACCGAGCGCGAGGTGGAGCTGCTGTTTGAACATATCCGCCGCCTGAAGGAAAAGGGCGTGGCCATCATCTACATCTCCCACCGCATGGCGGAGATCTTCTCCATCTGTGACCGGGTGAGCGTCTACCGGGACGGCCAGTACATCGGCACGGGCACCACGGCGGAGCTGGACGAAAACCAGCTCATCAAAATGATGGTGGGCCGGGAGATCACCGACGTGTATCCCAAGCTGGAAGCGGAACAGGGCGAGGTGATCTTCGAGGCCAGGAACATCGTCCGGGCGGACAACAAGGTCAAGGGCGTGAGCCTTTCTGTGCGCCGGGGCGAGATTTTGGGCATCGGCGGCCTGGTGGGCGCCGGCCGCAGCGAGCTGGTGGAGGGCATCTTCGGTATGCACGCCCTCTCCCAGGGCGAGATCTTCGTCAAGGGCAAAAAGGTGAAGGTCTCCGCGCCCCAGGACATCATCCGCGAGGGCGTGGCTCTCATCACCGAGGACCGGAAGGTGACGGGCCTGAACCTCAGCGGCTCCGTCAACGACAACATCGCCATGGTGGCCATCAAGAAGCTTTTGACCAACGGCCTCTACGACAAGGGCAAGGCCCGCAAGGCCTCCCAGGCGTACATCGAAAAACTGAATATCAAGACCCCTTCCGGGGATCAGATCGTAGGCAACCTCTCCGGCGGCAACCAGCAGAAAGTCGTCATCGCCAAGTGGCTTTTGAACGAGCCCGACGTCATCATCCTGGATGAGCCCACCCGCGGCATCGACGTGGGCGCCAAGCGGGACATCTACCTGCTGCTGGGCAACCTGGTGCGCCAGGGCAAGGCGGTCATCATGATCTCCTCGGAGATCCCTGAGCTGATGGGCATCTGCGACCGGATCATGGTCATGTGTGAGGGCAACTATTCCGGCGAGGTCAAGCGGGAGGAATTCTCCCAGGAGCGCATCATGACGCTGGCCTCCGCCATCAAGGTGTAAAGGAAGGGGAAACCATGAAAGATTCGAGACGTGCAAAAGCACTGGTCAGTGAGTACTTTATTTTCGTCATTTTCATCGCGCTGGTGGTGGTGCTGACCTGCCTGAAGCCCAGCTTCATCCAGCCCAGCAACCTGGTCAACATCCTCAAACAGGCCTCCATCAACGGCATCCTGGCCTTCGGTATGATGTTCGTCATCATCGCCGGCGGATTCGATATGTCCGTTGGCTCCACCGTGGCGTTCACAGGCATCCTGGCCGCCATGCTGGGCCAGGGACAGTATCCTATCATCGTGCCCCTGGTGGTCGCCATGCTGGGCGGCCTGGCCGTGGGCATCGTCAACGGCGTGGGCATCGCCGTGGGCAACCTGCCTCCGTTTATCATGACCCTGGGCACCATGACCGCCGTGCGCGGCCTGGCGCTGCTCATTTCCAACGGCAAGCCGGTCATCGGCATCAGCGAGACCTATAAGGCTGTGGCGGCCTCTTCCATCTTCGGCATCCCCATGCTGGCGGTGTTTTTGGTGGTCATCATCGTCATCTGCTCGTTCGTGCTGTCCAAGACCGTCTACGGCCGCCGGGTCTATGCCTGCGGCGGCAACCTGCTGGCGGCCAAGGTCTCCGGCATCAATACCACCATGATCCGCATTTCCACCTTCGCCATCGCCGGCCTTCTGGCGGGCCTGAGCGGCTTTTTGATGACCTCCCGCGTCACCATCGGCCAGCCTACCGCCGCAGAGAGCTATGAGATGGACGCCATCACCGCCTGCGTGGTGGGCGGCGTGTCCATGTCCGGCGGCGTGGGCAAGCCCTGGGGCGTGGTAATCGGCTGCCTGCTGATCACGGTCATTGCCAACGGCCTGGATATCATGGGCGTCTCTTCCCACTGGCAGAAGATCGTCAAGGGCGCCATCATCGTCCTGGCGGTGCTCATCGACGTCAAGGGCAAGAGCAAGAAGAATTGATCGGTGTCAAGAGGATGGGTGAATGTTTGCCCGGCTCTTACATATAAGTTTTTGAGGAGGAAAGATCATGAACAAGAAGAAGTTTCTGGCACTGCTGCTGACCGGCGCCATGGCGCTGGCTGCCCTGACCGGCTGCGGCAGCACGGAGGAGACCCCCGCTGAGGGCTCCGGCGAAGAGGCCCCCGCTGAGGGCGGCGCTTACAAGATCGCCCTGATCCAGCAGCATCAGACCAACGCCTTCCAGATCGCCATCACCGAGGGCGCCCAGGCCAAGGCCGACGAGCTGGGCGTGGAGCTGAGCATCCTCAGCGCCGACCAGGACGCCGCTAAGCAGATCAGCCAGATCGAGCAGTGCGTGTCCGAGGGCTATGACGCCATTTTGTTCGAGCCCGTGGATCCCGATGGCCTGCGCGACGCCGCCAAGGCTGCCGCTGACGCCGGCGTTGTGATGATCAACGTGGTGTCCACCTGCACCGACTGGGAGTCTGCCGGCATCTCCGCCGTGGCCTGCGGCGACAACGTCAAGGCCGGTGAGAACGAGATGCAGCACGTGGCCGACCTGCTGGAAGGCAAGGGCAACGTGGCCATCCTGACCGGTCCCTCTTCCACCACCGACTCTCTGGACCGCCTGGAGGGCTATCGCAACATCCTGGCCAACTACCCCGAGATGACCGAAGTGGTCGCTCCCGCCGACTGCGAGTGGGATACCGCCAAGGCTCAGGCTACCGTGGAGAGCTGGCTGTCCGCTTATGATCTGGACGCCATCGTCTGCCAGAACGACGGTATGGCCGTGGGTGCCGGCAATGCTGCCGGTGCCAACAGCGGCATCATCATCACCGGCCTGGACGGCACCCCCGACGGCTATGAGGCCATCAAGGACGGCCGTATCACCGGCACTGTGGCCCAGGACGGCGGCGCTATGGCTGCCAACGGCATCGAGGCTGCTGTGACCCTGCTGGACGGCGGCGAGCTGGAGACCAACCTCATCATCGTCGACAGCGTGTGGATCGACGCCTCCAACGTGGCTGATTACGAGTAATCTGCCCCGCAGGAGGGATGGGAATCCCTCTTGGCAAAACCGAATCAAGGCATTATAATGAAAGAAAGGGAAAACGGCCGCGTCGTTTTCCCTTTCCTTTTAGGATGATGCCGGAGGAATTGCTTATGTTGAGGGTCGTTCTGGCAGATGACGAGAACAAGGTCATTTTGCTCATGCAAAAGCTCATCGATTGGGAGAAGCTGGGCTATGAGATCGTTGGCACTGCCAACGACGGGCTGCGGGCGCTGGAACTGGTGCGGGAAAAGCAGCCCCACCTGCTCATTACGGACGTGCGTATGCCCGGCTGCGACGGCATTGAGCTGATCCAGCGGGCCAAGGCGCTCCAGCCCAAGCTCCACTTTATCGTCGTCAGCGGCTACCGTAAATTTGAATATGCCCAGAACGCCCTCAAATACGGGGTGGAGGATTATCTGCTCAAGCCTCTCAAGCAGGAGGAGCTCACCGGTATATTGCTGCGGCTCAAGGACAAGCTGGGCGAGGAGGCGGTGCTGGAGCTGCAGCTCAAAAGAAGCGGAGAGCGCCGGCAGGAGCTGCTGCTGGAGGCACTGAAAAGCGCGGCGGAGCGGGGAGAGCCGTTTTTGAGTGCCCGGCAGGCCGCCGGGGAGTATGGCTTCCGTTTTGAGGGCGGCGTCTATTTTGCGGCGCTGGTGCGGGTGGACGTGGCTGGCGCCCGGCAGTACCGGGACGGCGTGGAGATCTTGCTGCGCCATGCGCTGGAGATCGTGCGTCGGGAAGTGGGGGCTCTTGCGGACGAGTGCGCTGCCGCCGTGGGAAAAGAGGGGGTGGCCGTGCTGGCCGGCCTGCGCTCGTACCGGGCAGTGGAGGTAAAGCAGTGCTTTACCAAGATCCGCAAGGAGATCGAAAACCAGCGGGATCTCTTTTGGAACATCCGGGCTACGGCGTGTCTGGGCAGCCGGTGTGACGCGCTGGAGCACTGCGGCGCTTCCATGCGCCAGGCGCTGTGGCTGTGCCGGGACCGGCTGTGCCGCCCGCAGCCCTGGCGGGACGCGGAGGGAGAGACGCTGGCCATGGAGCGGCGCTACCAGATGGACGCGGCCCGAAAAAAGAGCTTCCAGGTGGCGGCGGAGTGTCTGGACGAGGCCCGCTTTGCCCAGACGCTGGACGAGAGCTTCCGGGCGCTGGAGGCACTGCCGGAGCTGAACGGACAGATGGTGGAGGACTGGTTCCGCCAGGTGGTGGAGGCGTGCCTGTACGGTATGCGGCAAAGCGGGGAGATCCGGGAGCGGTTCCGGGAGGAGCTGGAGGAGGACTTCTGGCTCTGCGGGGACACGCAGGAGGTATACCGCCTGCTGGACCGGGCCATCCGCGCGGAGATCCGGCGGCTGGGAGAGGAGAAAGCCCTGCGGGAGATGCGGCCCATCACCGAGGCCAAGCGCTACATCCAGCAGCACTATCAGGAGGCGCTGCGGCTGGAGGATGTGAGCAGCGCCGTGGGCTTCAACGCCACCTATTTCTCCACCCTGTTCAAAAAAGAAACGGGGCAGAACTTCGTGGACTATCTGACGGAGCTGCGCATCAGCAAGTCCAAGGAGCTGCTGTGCGCCGATGAGCTGTCCGTCCAGGACGTGGCGGAGCAGGTGGGTTACCGGGACCTGAAGTATTTTTCCAGGCTGTTCAAAAAAGTCACCGGTGTGAGCCCGTCGGATTATAAGAAGCTTTATAAGTAGGTGATACCATGTGGCTGTGGACCGGCTGGAAACTGAAACGGGCGCTGCGGCGCTATGGGCGGGACCGGGAAATGGAGGCGCTTTTGCGGGCCGACTGGCGCTCGGACCGGGATCTGGCGGCGTTTTTCGCCGATGTGGAGGAGCGGCTCCACGGCGAGGAGATCACAAAGCTGCGGCAAAAGCAGGCGGAGTATCTGGCCCTCCAGAACCAGATCAATCCCCACTTCCTCTATAACGCCTTGGAGGCCATCCGCACGGACGCGCTGCTGGCGGACTGCCCGGACATTGCCGAGACCACGGAGGCCCTGGCCACCTTCTTCCGCTATACCATCTCCAACGTGCAGGAGGACGTGACGTTTTCCGACGAGCTGGACAACACGGAAAACTACTTCACCATCCAGCGCTGCCGCTTCGGGGACAAGATCACCATGGAGCTGCAGCTGGAAAACGAGAAGCTGCTGGAGGCCCGGATGCCCAAGCTCATTTTGCAGCCCCTGGTGGAAAACGCCGTGGGCCACGGGCTGGAGGGGAAGCTGGGCCAGGGCACTGTCCGCATCGTGGTGGAAAACAGCGACCGGACGCTTTTCCTGCGGGTGCGGGATGACGGCGTGGGCATGCCGGAAGAGCAGGTGGAGCGGCTCAACGCCCAGTTTGCCGGGGACGGCGGCACCGCGCCGGTGGCCCAGCGTGGCGGCATTGCCCTGCGCAACGTGAACAGCCGCATCCGGCTCATGTTCGGCGAGGACTACGGACTGCATCTGTTCAGCGCGGTGGATGTGGGCACGGAGTGCTGCGTGACGCTGCCGCTGCGCTTTGGGGAGGCGTAAGGCATGAAGGAAGAGCTGATCCGGGTGGAGGACGGCCGCTTTCGCCGGGACGAGGGAGAGTATCGTTTTGAGATCTCCATCGCCAGGGGAGAGTGCATCGGCATCTACGTGGACGACCACTTCACCTCCGGCACCGCCTATCTGGACGTATTCAAGGGGGTCTCCCGCATGGAGGGCGGCCGGGCCTTTGCCAAGGGCCGCCGGGTGGGCGCGCTGGAGCTGGAGCGGTGGATCCAGCACGCTACCAGGATCGTGGATCGCCATCGGTTCGACTCACGGGAGCTGACGGTGCGGGATTTCATCCTGGCGCTGGATCGGGACGTGGACCATCACCGCCGCTGGGCCGCCGCGCGGCTGAAGAGCCCGGAGACGGAGGAGATGCTGGAACGGATGGAGCTGCGGCTGCCGCCGGAGCGCCGCCTGACGGAGCTGAGCATGCTGGACTATTACCGGCTCTGCGTGTTCCGGGTGTGGTTCTGGCAAGGCGAATTGCTCATTTTGGACCGTATTACGGAGATTCTGCGCCGCCGGGATGTGGAAAAACTGATGGAGTGCGTGCAGCTTTTGCTGCGGCAGGGAGCGGCAGTGTTTTTGTTCGACCTGGATGAGTCGTTCATGTACCGCTATTGCGACCGCATCGACGTGGTGCGCGACCGCAAAACCTGTTACCGGCTCTATCCCGAGGAGTACGGTGAGCGGCTCTATCAGATCCTGGGCTGGAGCCCCAGAGACGCCGGCGCGGAGCGCACCGGTCGACCCGGCGGAGGGCAGGAGGTGCTGCGGGCGGAGGGACTGATGTTCCCCGATATGGCACCGTTGGATCTGCAGATCCACAGCGGAGAGATCGCCCTGCTGCGGGACGAGAACTATACCGCGTCGCTGCGGCTGCGGGAGTGCTTCCTGGGCGGGCAGGGATGGCTGGGCGGTACGCTGCGGCTGGACGGCAGGTCCTGCGGCTACAAAGAGGTGAAACGCTTCGTCGGCTCGGAGATCGGCATCCAGCTGGAGCGGCCGGACCGGCCCAGCGGCATGCTGTTTGACAATCTCACCGCCCTGGATAACCTGACGGCGTGCCTCCTGCCAAAGGCCGGGCGGCGGATCGTTCGCCGCCGGGTGGTGGACAATGTCCTTCAGGAGGCGGAGCGCTGGTTTTCCCGGGAGGAGCTGCTGCGTCCTCTGCGGGAGTGGCCTCTGCCGGCGCGGCTGCGGTTTTCCTACTGTAAGTGGTATCTCATCAATCCAAAGCTGCTGATCTGCTTTTTCCCCTTTGCAGGGCAGGAGACCGCTCATCACGCCATGATCACAGACCTGCTGGTGGCTTGCGCAGAGCGGGGCATGGCAGTCTGGGTCATCTCCTCGGGCATCGATGCCGTGTGTCAGAAGACGAAAAATGAGGAATTTCTCCGCCGGCTGCGCTATTTGAATTGAATACAGAGAGTGAGTATACGCAAAAAAGGGTCGTCAGAGACAATTGTTGTCTCTGACGACCCTTGTCTATCACGAAACCAGGCATGATGGGATGAATGTACTGCAATGCGCGGGTACTGCCTGTGCAAAGATGCGGGTTTTGCTCCTGCGGAGAGAAGGTCAAGGTGCGGTATCAGCCATGGCCTGGAAGAGCTTTGCACCTCTGGCCGGATTGAAAGCGCCGCAAATACAGAGCTTGCAAACCTCATGGGCAGCCTGCTGAGCGGTTTCCAGTCCTTTGCGGATTCGGTCTACATGATAGAGCACCATAGCACCGGTGATCATACCGTGTCCGCACATAGTGGTGATCTCTCGTTCCCGGTCGCCCGCCAGTTTTTCACGCTTTCCAAATACGCCCAGAGACAAATTAACAGTGTGGACTTTAAGGCCTGCTTGCGAGCAGCACTCTTTCACCTGATCCATCAGACCGGAGACCACCACGCTGAGACCCAGATCCTCTTCCTTCAGAGCCCGGAGGAAACCGATTACTTTTTCCGGGGTATCAAAGACTACCAGACATACGCAGCCATCTTTCGTTTTTTCCACAATAGTATCATAATCAAAGGCTGCAAGGGAGCCGGTGCCCCGGTTTTCTCCGATATTTACCGGGTCAAATTGCCGGGCGATTTCGAAATAGCGGCGGAACTTTGGGCCGGAACCTTCTACATTGAGCCCCTGCGCTGCCATGCTGAGCACCACATAATCACCCTGCAGGCTTTCTACAGTGCCTTCCCGATGCAGTGTGTGTGACATAAGATCTCTCCTTTACTTCAAATGCCCTAGGCCAACATTGTTTTTGGCGTTGGGGCGGTACCAGATGCCGGCCTCATCCAGTATGGTCCGGGCGTCATTGGTGCCGCCTTCGTTATTGATGCATACCACGTCCAGGCTGAACACCGTATCCAGTTGATTTGCGGCGGTAATGAGGGCCTCTACGTTTTCCAGCAGACGATCAATAGGTACCGTCACCTCCACGATGCCGGAGATGACCCGCTCGTCTAGAATGGAGGGATCCACCTTGCCGGTAGAGCGGTCCACGATGAAACTGGTCACCGGGTTGCACTCCTCAAATTCCGCTCCATGCTGCGCCAGCACCATGGCCACTTTCTCCAAGTCCCGCAGTGTGGAGGATACTTGCGGCCGCCCAAGTTCTACGGCGATGCCCGCAAAGCCTTTTTTGAATCGGCCGGTGACATCATTGGTTTTCATTTCCTCTGTACCTCGGCCGTTGACACCACGGTAAGCAGTGGTCACGTCGCTCATCTGAGAACGCACTTGCCGCGGCCAGGTCAGTGGAACCTGCTCCAGGGCATTCCGGGGGCAGACCTTGGCCCGCCGGCAGTTAGCGCATTCCGTGCACAGGTCTTGGTCAATAATTGCTTTACGGTTTTCCAGACGGATGGCACTTACGGGGCAATAGATGCGGCATTTGCCGCAGCCGATGCACAACGTTTCGTTGACAATCATACGCTTCCTCACTTCCCTGTCTCTACATGTAGTTGTGGTTAATAAGAGCCAAATTCAAATTGTATACAAAATAGATATTTTGAATTTATGTTATAGTTATCGTATTCTAAAAGAATTGCGATGTCAATTGAAAATTTCACGTACACAAAAAGAATCGCTTTTTTTACTAAACTTACAGCATATAATTTGTGATTTTGGTGCTAAAACCAGACTGAATAAATGCTTTTAAAATCATATATGCGGAATGAAGACTGCTTCACACCAACTGGGCCTGGACTTTTCTGAAAATGGGTGGTACAATCAAAATTAAATACGAAACGATTGCTTTTAAAACAAAATTTTTGATTGTATACAGAAATACGGATTTTATATGGGGGTAAAACATGGAGATTCGATCTGCACTCACTGAGATTCCATCTGCGGACTTGTATCAGCAGGGGCCATCCAAGGTTGCGACGCTGTCAAAAAGTGATCAGGTCTATTGCCACATCAAGGATTTGATTATGCACTACGTTCTCAAACCAGGACAAAAGATTCTGGAAGACGAGATGGCCAACATGCTGCAAACCAGCCGTACCCCGGTGCGGGAAGCCATGCGTAAGCTTAGCAGCGAAGGCTTGATTACCATTTATCCCAAGCGGTATGCAGAGGTAACTTATTTCACTCCGGAAATGACACGGCACTTGGGCGCCATCCGTATGTCTCAAGACATCCTCGCCGGACACTTGGCCATTTATTATGGCAGTGATGCGGAATTTTCTCAGCTTCGTAAGCTGGCAGATGCTTGCGAAGTGGCTGCGCAAAACGGGGATTTGTATGGTCGCGTTACCGCGGACCGTAATTTCCATTTGCGTATTACCGCCATTGGAAAAAATGAAATCCTTATGAAGTACCAGCAGGAGGTCTATCTGCGGGTGCATCTGGTCCAGTTGCAGTATACCTCTCAGGAAGATGACAGGAGCAAACGGATCTCCTGCCATGATACGCTGATTGATGCCTTGTGCCGTCGGGATGAAGATACCTACATCAAGACAGTCAGTCAACGGTGCCAGGAAATGTATGGCTTGGATCCCAGGATCGTAGAGCTCTATCATAGATAAGCGCTGAAAAAAAGTTGTTTTCTTTGCGGCAAATTGAGTACATGGTTTATGCTGCCGGCATGGATTTGAATCGAAAAAAGAGTTTTGATCCACATATGCTAAGAAGGCCGCGGCCCAAAGGGCTGGGGCCTTCTTTTTACTAGCACGGGTAAAAAAACGCGCAGCGAAGTTTTTGCTCTGAAGAAATCTATAAAATTTAAGCATAGAGCCAGAAACGGACAAGGGTCAGGTATAAATAATGTACAGAAAAAAGCGGAGGGATAATTTTCCACAATTCATATCTATTAAATATCACCAATTAAATTTGTATATTTTCTGCCATTTTTACAATAATCGTAATTTTATCCATATTTTATAAGAATCTGTGACATGGACAAA
>DYBL01000080.1 GCA_019418625.1 Clostridiales bacterium
TTCAACGCGTCCTGGTAAGAGGTGCGGGTCTCCCATTTCTGCCGGGTCTCACCATTTTCATCCGTATAGTTGTAGACGATGGAATAATTCTTTTTGCGTTTGATAATCGAAGCCATAACGATACTTCCTTTCTAAGTCATAAGATGCCGGTTTTATATCGGTGCCATCCTGGTCGATATAGTTTACATTTTCTAATGCTTCCAGCTTGTTCATAGCAGAGTCTACAATTCCAAGAGTATGGGCTGCATCATTGATGTTTTCCACGCTACCAAAAATAACGAAAGAGAATAGAACAAACATCAGGAAGAAGGACATATTCATCTGCCCCTGTAAAGCCTGCCATGCACAAATAAAAACAATTCCCATAGAAGCCACCTTCAAAGAGAACAGATGCAGGCAGTTAAACGGTGTATAGCCCTTTTCTACTTTGATATGAATATCTTTCAGTTCCTTGCTGGCATTACGAAAATTCTGAATGGCGGCCCCTTCCTGTCCAAAGGACTTCACAATGGAAAGACCCCTGATGTATTCAATCGCTGCGCCGGACATATCTTCCATCGCTTTATGGGTTGTCGCAGCGGTTCTTTCGCTATGCCTGCTGATCCCCTGTAAAGCCAGCGCCGAAAGAACAACGCCGATAACAGAAATTACTGCGGCGACAGGACTAAAGAAAATAAGGCATAGGACAATAGCAATAAACTTTGCATATCCGTTTATGATGACATCCACCATTTTCATGCCCTGTAATTCCAAAGTAGACAATTCCGTGGTAACCCCTGCCAGAATGTCACCGACACTGTTCTGCGAGAAGTACCCAAGAGGAACTCGTTTCAGTACATCACCCAGATGAATGCGCTGTCCGGCGGCCACTTCATATCCGATACTCTCCTGCAAAACTGCCCGGATATAGGAAAGAAAGAAATTCAATACAATCGAGCCAATGATGATCCACAGCGTTTGCCAGATTAAAAAAGTATCAATTACGGAATTTGTCCAGTATGCCTGAACTGCTTTGTCCAGCGCGTATGCGGCAGCCATTGTAGGAATAGCAGTTGACAGACTGCTAAAAAAGGAACATACAGAACCAAGATAGAGGCGGCCTTTATATTTACCAGCCCATCGGATAATGCGTTTCATTGACTTAAACATTGACAGCCACCTCCTTTCTCTCGCCCACAGACCAGTTCTTTGCACCAATATGCGCCTGCCACATATCTGCATAAAGCGGGCATCGTTTCAAGAGTTCCTCCTGCTTTCCGCAATCAATGATCTGTCCTTTCTTCAGAACGACAATCTGATCTGCGTTTTGAATGGTAGACAGACGATGTGCAATCACCAGCAGGGTCTTTCCTTTGGAAAGGGCCATGATGGATTTCTGGATTTTATCTTCGTTCTGCGGGTCAGTGAAAGCGGTTGCCTCATCCAAAATCACAATAGGCGCATTTTTTAGGATTGCTCTCGCATTAGTCAAAATGTCAGTATGTTGCTTGAACAGCCAAAGGATATTGTACTCCCGAAGGAAAAAACGAATGAACTTGAATAGACGGAATAATTAACCCAGCCGCCACTGGGCGCTCTCGCTCTGGAGCTCCACCATGCGGCGGTAGAGGCCGCCCTGCTCCATCAGCTCCGCCGGGGTACCCTGCTGGGCCACATGGCCGTCCTCCAGCACCACGATGTGGTCGGCCCCTGCCACGGTACGCATCCGGTGGGCTATCACCAACACCGTTTTGCCTTGAAGCAGGCGGGAGAGGGCGGTCTGGACGGCGCTTTCGTTCTCTACATCCAGGCTGGCGGTGGCCTCGTCCAGCAACACCACCGGCGCGTCCTTCAACAGGGCTCGGGCGATGGAGATCCGCTGCCGCTCCCCGCCGGAGAGGGTGGAACCGTTCTCCCCAATCACCGTCTGGTAGCCCTGGGGCAGCTTACGGATAAACTCATCGCACTGGGCGGCCTTGGCGGCTTCCAGCACCTCCTCGTCGGTGGCGCCCCGGCGGCCCAGACGGATGTTCTCCATCACCGTGTCCCGGAACAGCACCACGTCCTGGAACACCATGGAGTAGGAGCGCAGGAGAGCCTCCGGGTCTACCGTGGACACGTCCGTTCCACCCAGCGACACCTTCCCGCCGGTGACGTCCCAGAACCGGGCGGCCAGTTTGCAGGCGGTGGACTTTCCGCCGCCGGAGGGACCGATGAGGGCGGTGATCTCCCCCTGACGGGCGGTGAAGCTCACATCCTCCAGTACCCCCGCGCCCTCCCGGTAGGCAAAGGAGACATGGTCAAAGGTGATGTCGTAGCTTGACGGGCGGAAGTCCTCTGTCCCCGTCTGCACCGGCTGCTCCAAGATGGCGCGCATCCGTTCAATCTGCAGCTTGGTGTTGAAGGTGGCGGCGATGTTCTGGAGCACCACTCCCAGAGGATCGTACAGCCGGGCGGCGGCAAAGAGGAAGCCCAGGAAATAGAGGAAGGAGAACTCCCCGG
Source organism: Clostridiales bacterium (assembly GCA_019418625.1). Classification (GTDB taxonomy): domain Bacteria; phylum Bacillota; class Clostridia; order Oscillospirales; family Oscillospiraceae; genus Oscillibacter. The sequence goes on from DYBL01000080.1 coordinate 2,482, forward strand.
CCAGCAGCAGTGCCCCGCCGGTGAGCACCGTGGTGGCAAGCCCCAGCCGCAGGAATGCCTGAGCGGAGCATACGAACACGCCGGTGGCCAGTTCGGAGCGGATGGAGCTGCCCTCCATAGCGGACAGCTTTGCCTCCAGATCGCCAAGATACCGCTCCTGCCTGTGGCAGGCCTTGATGTCCCGGATGGTCTCCAGCCCCTCCTGGATGCAGTCGGCCACCGCCCGCTTGTTCAGGATGTTTTTCGTCCCAAAGGCGTCCTGGATCTTCTTGGAGCCCGCCGTCAGCGCCACCGCCACAGGCACCACCCACAGCACCGCAAGGGCCATGCGCCAGTCGCAGGCGAACATGCACACCCCGATCACCAGCGTGGAGCCGATGGAGGCGAACAGCTGGGGCACATAGTGGGAAAACATCTGGTCCAGGCTGGAGCAGTCGGCGATCATGGTGGAGGTCAGGTCGCTGAGATCCCGGTTCCCGAAGAAGGACAGGGGAAGCCTGCGCAAGGTCTCCGCCAGGCTCACCCGGCGGTTGGCACTCTCCCGGTAGGTGGCGATGTAGAGGGAGGCGTACTGGAACCAGTGGAGGATGAACAGCAGGAGGAGTACCGCCAAGGCGAAGCCCACATAGATCCAAAACCCGTCCATAGGATTGCCAACGCTCTCCAGACAGCCCAGCAGGTGCTGGACTGTGAACAGGACCGCCCCGACGGGGAACATGAGAGCCAGATTGCACACAAAGCACCAACTCACGGCCTTCGCCAGATCCTTGGCCCCCTTCTCGCTGAGGGCGAAGATGTGTTGTAATTTCTTTATCATACCGCTGCCTCCTTTCCAACCTTCCACTGGGCGCTGCGCTGATAGTCCGCCCACATGGCGGCGTAGACGCCGTTTTTCTCCAGCAAGGCGCCGTGGCTGCCCTGTTCCGCGATCTTCCCCTCGCTGAGGACGATGATGTTGTCCGCATTCTGCACCGTGGATAGCCGGTGGGCGATCATCAGCACCGTTTTGTTCCGGGTCAGCGTCTCAAAGGCCTTTTGGATCTGATGCTCGTTCTCTGGGTCGGCAAAGGCGGTTGCTTCGTCCAGCACCACGATGGGGGCGTCCTTCAAAATGGCCCGCGCCAGAGCAATGCGCTGCTGCTCCCCGCCGGAGAGATAGACGCCCCTTGCGCCCACCACCGTGTCCAGCCCCTGGGGCAGCTTTTCCAGGATGTCGTCGCACTGAGCGTCGTGGGCGGCGGCAAGCACCTCCTCCCTGGATGCATCCGGCCGGGCAGCCCGGATATTTTCCAGTAAGCTCTCCTTGAATAGCCGGGTATCCTGGAACACAAAGGCCACCTGCCCCATGAGGGCGGCACTGTCCAGCTCCCGCACGTCCGCACCGCCCACGGTGACGCTGCCGCTGTCCACATCCCAGAACCGGGGGATCAGGCTGGCGGCGGTGGTCTTGCCCCCGCCGGAGGGCCCCACCAGGGCCACCACTTCACCGGGCTGGACGGAAAAACTCACATCCTCCAGCGCGGGCCGGTCCGCGCTGGGGTAGGTGAAGGTCACATGGTCAAAGACCACGGCGTCGTCAGCCAGCCTTTTTTGGACCTTCGGCTCCTCCATGGGCTGCTGGCTCAGGATATCGTCCAGACGGCCGATGGCCTCATCGGCCTCCATCACCGCCTCGCTCATATACATGATGCGGTTGATCATCTGGCCGCAGGCGGGGGCAAACAAGGCGTAGAAGATTAGGTTAACCAGCGCGGTGCGCACGTCTCCGCCGGAGGCGATGAGCAGCGCCGCCGGGATCAGCAGGGCGAAGGCCCCGTTGATGAAAGTGAGGAAACAGGTCTGGCCCGTCCGGCAGCTCATGGCGTATTGGCTGGCCAGGTCGCTGTAATCCTGGATGGCGGCGTAGAAGGCCTTGAAGGAGTAGACCGTCTGCTGGAACATCTTCACCACCGGGATGCCCCGGACATACTCTACCGCCTCGCCGCTCATGCGCTCAATCTCCTTTTGATAGCGGTGGAAGAAGCCGGCGTTCTTGCCACCCATCATCAGGCACATGGATAGCAGTGCCAGCACCATGGTGAGCAGGCACAGCAGGCCCATCCGCCAGTCAAAGAGGAACAGCACCACGATGGCGGCGATGGGCGTCACCGCCGTGGCGGCCAGGTCGGGGAGCTTGTGGGCAAGCAGGTCCTCGGTGAGCCCGGCGTTGTCGTCAATGAGTTTGCGCAGCCGCCCCGACTGGTTCCCGGTAAAAAAGCCCAGGGGGAGTTTCAGCACATGGGTCATGGCGGCGCGCCGGATGTTTCGGGCGGTGCGGAAGGCCGCGATATGGGTGGACATGAGGGCGGCAAAGTACAGCAGGATACTGCCAACGGCAGTCCACACCGCCATCCAGCCCCAGAGGCTCAGGTTCCCGGCCCCGTCCAGGCTGGGCCAAGTGGACAACATGCTTCTGGCCACCAGCCAGACACACAGATACGGTGCCAGCCCCAGCACCGCCGACAGGGCGGACAGGATACAGCCCAGGATCGTCAGGTTCTTGTGCCCGCCCGCATAGCTTAGGATGCGGGCAAGACTGCTTGGTTTCTTTTGCTTCAAAGTGATCCCTCCTTGTTAAAAAAGTTAGTTATTGCTAACTTGCATCCAAAAAAGATAGGGGTCAAGCCCCCATCAATTTCAGCCATCCGGCAGTGTAGAAATCGCAGAGTTGATCCACATCCCGCACAGCCTGCTCCCGGGGCATATCGTGGATCACGATCTCAAAGATGCCGCTCATTATCCCGCTGGCGATGATGTGGCAAAGAGACTGGCTCAGTTCCGGGACCTCCCGGCCCAAGCGGCGGAGAACATCCATGTAACGGAGCGTATACTCCACCTCCACCTCTACCATGTTGTGGACAAAGTGCTCATAGCTGGTGCCCTCGGCCTTGCACAACAGCAGCTTCACCGGCTCCCGGTGGTCGCAGATATAGTCCACCATCCAATTCACGCACTGGCTGGACTCCAGCCCCATGTGCTCCGGCTGTTCCTGCTCAGGCAGTTCGGAAAAGGAAGTCTGCGCCTCCATGAACCGCCCCATCAAAGCAGCCGCGTGCGGCTCCACGATGGAGGCAAAGAGCGCCTCCTTGCTGGAGAAATAGCCGTAGAACGCACCAGTGGTTACCCCGGCATTTTTCACGATCTGCCGCAGAGAAGCCCCTTGAAATCCCTTGTCCAGAAATTCGGCCATGGCCGCCTCATGGATTTTTTCCAGCGTGGCGTTAGACTTTTCTTCCATAGACTCTCTCCTTATAACGGCGTTATATAACACTGTTATAATACGACCGGAGCAGTAGTTTGTCAAGTGGAATACGAAAAAAGCCCGGCGCATACGCGCCGGACTTTGTCAGGAGACTTTATTTTGTTTTGGCTGGGGCAGGGCAGTCATGCTGTGGAGGCTTACACCAAGGGTAGACAGGTTGTGGAGCATGGCGGAGGTGGTTGGAGGCAGGATGCCTGCCACGCCAAGACCGATCAGCGCCCCATTGAACCCGATGACAAAGCGGTAGTTGTTCTGGATGCGGTACATTAAGCCCATGGCCAGCTGCCGCAGGCGCACCAACTCCCACAGACTGTCGGCAGCAATGGTTATGTCGGCGATCTCCCTGGCAATGGCCGCCCCGTCACTGATGGCGATACCGGCGTCCGCCTCAGAGAGGGCCGGAGAGTCGTTGATGCCATCCCCCACCATCAGTACGGTGTGCCCCTTCCGCCGCATGGCGGCCACATACTCTGCCTTATCCGCCGGGAGAACCCCGGCCCGGAAGTCATCTACCCCCAGTTGCTCCGCAATGGAAGCGGCGGTACGGGGGCTGTCCCCTGTCAGCATCACCAGTTTTTTTACGCCCAGATTTCTTAGGGCAGATAGGACCTCCCGCGCCTCCTCTCGCAGAGGATCGGAGATGCAGATCACAGCAGAGAGCACCCCGTCGATGGCAAGATAGAGTTGGGAGAACTCAGGGGGCAGCGCGTCGAACTTAGCCCGCTCCTCAGCAGGAACTACGCACTTCTCATCCTCGAAGATGAAGTGGGCGCTGCCGATGCACACTTGCTCTCCGTCCACTGAGCTGGCAATGCCGTGAGCAACCAGGTACTCCACCTTAGCATGGCGTTCTTCGTGGCTCAACCCCCGGCGTTTGGCCTCCTCTACCACAGCGTTTGCCATAGAGTGAGGGAAATGCTCCTCCAAACAGGCGGCAAGGCGCAGCATCTCCGCCTCGTCCTTCCCGTTGAAGGGGATGACGCGGGCCACCCTGGAGCAGGCATGGGTGAGGGTACCGGTCTTATCAAAGACAATGGTATCTGCGCTGGCCACAGCCTCCAGGAACTTGCCTCCCTTGACCGTGATGTGCTCCCGCCCCGCCTCACGCATGGCAGAGAGCACCGCCAGGGGCATGGCCAGTTTCAGGGCACAGGAGAAGTCCACCATGAGCACCGACAAGGCCCGGGTCAAGTTCCTGGTGAGCGCAAGGCTCACCAGGCTGCCTACAAAGGTATAGGGCACCAGCTTGTCTGCCAAGTTGGACGCTTTGGCTTCGGCGGCGGACTTCATCTGCTCTGAACGCTGGATCATCTCCACGATCTGGTCATAGCGGCTCTGGCCGGAGGCCTGCTTTACCTCCAGCACGGACTCGCCCTCCTCCACCACAGTGCCGGCATAAACCGCGCCGCCGGGCCGCTTGACCACAGGAACGGACTCGCCGGTGAGGGACGCCTGGTTGACGGTGATCTCTCCCTTCGCCACCACGCTGTCCAGGGGGATGACACTTCCGGCTCGAACCACGACCCGGTCACCGGGTCTGATCTGGCCGATAGGGGTGAGCACTTCACCAGCCTCGGTTTTCAGCCACACCCGATCCACACGAAGAGACAGGCTCTCTGCCAGGTCGGCCACAGATTTCTTCCGTGTCCAATCCTCCAGCAGTTCCCCGATCTCCAGCAGGAACATGACAGTGCCGGCAGTACCGAAGTCCCTGCGGCAGACGGAGATCCCGATGGACAACGCATCCAGCATCTCCACCTTGATCTGACGATGTCCCAGACAGCGCAGACCTCTGTGCAGAAAGGGGATCATGTGCCAAACGATCCGGGCGATCCGCAGCGGGGCGGGCAAAAACAGGGCAGCGGCTGCTTTCACCGCCACCTTGCCTACCAGCTTCTCTTGGAACTCTCGGTTCAGAGTCCGGGTGCTGTGGCCGGACAGAGTGACAGACGACTCCGCCCCGGCCCAGGTGAACGCGCCGAGGGCGGAGAGGACAGCTTCCCGGTCTCCCGTATAGGTCACGATGACGCAGCAGGTGCGCTCATGGACCACGGCCTCCCGGGTCCAGGGCTGTCCCTTCAGCCAGGTTTCCAGCAGATCCGCCTGGCGGATCGTCATGCTTTTTTGCCGGAGCCGCAGGCGCATCCGGCCCCGGCTCTCGTGTACGATGGTCGCTCTCATGCAAGTCTCCTCTCATGAAAAAAGGAGCCGTTTTCCGGCTCCCTTCCGCAGTTTTTAGGCTTCCTGACCTTCCGCCTGAGCCTCGGCTTCCTTGACGTCCCGGGCCTCGTTGATGTCCTTGGCAGCGGCCAGAATGTCGGCGGCGTTCTCCTGAACAGAGGTAACGGTCTCCATTACGCTGTCTTTCATCCGCAGACCTGCGGCAGTAATGTGAGTATAAGCCTTCTTGGCATCTTTGCTGGTAAGCAGCTTTATGCCGGCAGAGCCAAACAGGGCGCCGCCTACAAAGCAAGCCAGTCTGACATAGTGTTTCATCATGGGGATCTTTCCTTTCTGCTATGTGATTATTTGTGTTTGTAGCCCGTGATCATCACCATGACCATGCAGATCACAGCACCCCAGGCCCAGAAGCGATGTTGTTTCATTGAGATCTCCTCCTGTTCGGAAACAAGCTCGTTTCGCCATGTAGTGAGATATTATAGCAGATGGGATGCCCTGTGTATCACCGAATCAGACGGTGTTATGCCCGTTCAGACATTTTTCGATACATGGTTGGAGACATGCCATACTGCCGCCGAAAGGCGGCGGAGAACTGGCTGGCGCTGCTGTATCCCACTGACTGGGCTACCCCCAGCACGCTAAGAGAGGAGTCCCGCAGCAACTCCGCTGCACGCTCCATCCTCCGCTGCTGCAGCCAGGTGTGGACCGGCAGTCCGTACAGGCGACGGAACCCCTCCTTGAATGTCGTTGCAGAGAGGCAGGCGCGGCGGCCCAAATCTGATATGGAGAGGGGTTCGTCCAGATGCTCCTCCATATATCGGCGGGTTTCTGCCAGGGTCCGGATCATCTCCTGATCCAGCACCGGGGCCATTTCCGCCGCTGGTTCCTCCGGGGCAGAGAGCAGATACAGCAGTTCTACCGACTTCCACACGCACCAGCGCGCCCGCTCGCTCTGGGGCAAACGATCCAGGTCAGCAAAGGCCGCCTGGCTCCAGTGAGAGGGACCCTCCACGGCGCAGCCGCCCCGGCTGACCATCCAACGCCGCACTTGATCCGTGTTCAAGGTCAAACCGCCCAGCAGGTCACAAATGGCTTTTAGACTCTCCCGGGCGCCCCGGGCGTCCACCGCCACCAGCACACCCTTTAAGCCGGTCTCCACTCTGGCATCAGTCAGATCAGAGATGTCGGTGAGGAGAAGCACCTGCCGGGTACCTAACCTCAGAGCCGAACCATCCCGCCGGGTCAGGGTCAACATCCCGGCCAGGCAGAACAATACCTCGAAGTGCAGAGGCTCCAACCGGAGGGGCAGAGGGAATGACCTCTCGCACAGGGAAAACAGGCAGGCTCGCGCGCCAGGCATCACTTGTGCCCATTCCCCCTGTTCTGACAAAAATTCTGCCAGCATCCGCTTGCCTCCTCTCCATTGATCTGTGTCCCAAACATTTATCGGCCAAACAGACCTTTCTTCTGCCAAGACTCCTTCCGAATCTCCCCCACATCATAGCCAGTGGCGGAAATAGCCGCCTGTAAAGCCTCTTGATCCAGTTCCGTTTCCGTGATTACCACAGTCTCTTTTTTACTCCGAGATGAGGTGACCTTCTTCACCGGAAAGGCTTTCCGCACCGCATCGTTCACATGGCTCTCGCACATACCGCACATCATGCCGTCTACTTGGATTGTGTATTTCCACATCTTCTGTTCCTCCATTCGTCGTAAAGTCCGTTTCACTGGTTCCAGCATATACGGTACACTTCATCAAAAACATTCCAATGGTTGAATGGCAAGTCAAATGCCGTACTCGACCGCACTATTTTCCACTATTTATGAGATGCCACCCAGTTCTTCATTTTCTAAAAGGCTGCTGTTTTCCCGCATCGCCAGCACGCAGAGCCAATGCTTTTTCGCATTCCGATTTAGGATGACCTCAGAAAAACCTGCCTCGGTGAGAAAACGGGCAAGTTGGTCTCCATCGAAGATCCTCATCCCATCAATGACAGAAAGCCACTTGCTGGCGTGGGGATCTTCTCCGTCCGACTCATTGACGATCAGAAAGATGCCGCCCGGCCGCAGAGTTCGGTACACCTCCCGGAAGCTCTCCGTAGGACCAGGCCAGAAATATACCGTTTCAAATGCGGTTACCAAATCAAATGCGCCATCCTCGAAGGGAAGGCAAGACACCTCTCCCTGTATGATACGGCAGCGACCGGCTTGCAGCCCCTTGCGGTTCACACTCCTGGCCTTTTCCACAGATACTTCTGAATAGTCCAAGGCGGCGACAGTCGCGGCAGGGTATTTTCGCAAAAGGGCTCGGATATTCCGCCCACCACCGCAGCCCAACTCCGCAATCTCGGTGGGACCTGTTTCAGGCAAATAGCTAATGCCCCAATCCGCGAGGGCAGCATGGGCACGATTCATGCTGCCCACCATGCACCTGCCCAGCAATCCTTCGGGCTTGCGGGTATTGTTGAAAAAAACCTTTAATATTCCCATAACTGCCTCCAGGAATCGGAATTGTAGTTAGCTATGACTAACCACAATTTATTATAAATCCTTTCTTGCAGAAAAGCAATATACAAGTGTGTTATCACGCTGCTTTACACTATGGAAATGTGGAGAACGGCCAGCTTTTCCACAGCCCGCAAACATTGTTTCCCACAGATCCGCCCCATTGACCGTTCACACACATTTCCACAGCACCTGCTACGACGAATAATCCTTTCTTTCCGAATATGATTGAAAGAGATCAGGAGAACAAAAAAGAATCGGGAGCGTCACCCTCGGTATAGACCGAAGGCGGCGCTCCAGCACTGTTATGGAGAAGTGTTAAAAAAACATCTTTTTGCTCTCTCATATCGGAGGGGAAGTTCACATGGGGAATCCCAGTTTAAACCCTATTTCCCACACTGTTGGGAACGAAGGGAAAGATAATGCGGACAGGACAACACTACTGCCCGGAAACTCTGCTTGCAGGGATGGATACAGCCCTTGCAAAGCTTGTTATACTGGCGTCTGCCGTTCTCGCCCAGGAAGAACGCCCATTTCAGACGCCATTTCTTGCTCCGGCTCATAAGTCGCCCAGCACTGGAGGCTTCTTCTACGGGGCAGGATTGTCCGGGGGCAGGGACGCGAATCTCTCCGTCCCAAGGTCAACTTTGCGCCCTCATTCTTTGTATAGGCGTGTTAAAAATTGCTATGCCTGGATTGAAAAAGCACCTTGCTTCTTGGTCTCATCGAAGGTACAATACTCCAACCCCAAATATGAAAAAGAGCCCTTCTAACC
>DYBL01000081.1 GCA_019418625.1 Clostridiales bacterium
GTGGAAGTGAATGACGCGGTGCCGGAGGAGATGGTGCGCCGTATGTGGGAAAATCTGCCGCCCCAGCGGCGCTCACGGCTGGAGCGGCAGAAAAACGCGGAAAAGGCGCTGGAGGCACTGGCCGCCTATTGGATTTTACGCAGGGCACTGGAAGAACAGTACCATTGGCGCGGCGGCCTGCCGCCCATGGCCTGGACTGAGGGGGGAAAGCCCTTTTTTCCCCGGGAGTCGGCCGTACACTTTTCCCTCAGCCACACGCCGGGCGGCGTGCTGGTGGGACTGTCGTCTGCGCCCATAGGAGTGGACCTGGAACGGACACGGCCGGTGCATCCCAGGCTGCTGGCGCGGACGGGCTGCACGGGGGCGGAGGACTTCATGGCCAGCTGGGTCCGGCGGGAGGCCCGGGCCAAGCGGCTGGGCACACCGGTGGAGCTGGGACGGGAGACGCCGCTGGGGCCGGAGGAGCGGCTGTGGCAGGCGGAGGTTTTTCCGGGCTACCATGCCTGCGCCTGCTTTACGGAGTGCGGCCAGCCCCTGCTTTCCCGTCTGCGTCTGACGGATACCTTTTAAATAAAAGAAAAAGCCGGCAGGAATTTCCTGCCGGCTCCGGTATGTTTATACGATCTTGCGGAGAAGGTCCGGGGTTTCCTGCCGGGCTTCCCCTGCGAAATAGCGGATGATGTCCTTGCGGGTCACGATGCCGATGAACGAGTCGTAGTCATCCACCACGGGGATGAAATTCTGGTTCATGGCGCTGTGCAGCAGCTGCTCCATACCCACGGTGATCCGTACGGGCGGGTAGTTGTTGCTTTGCAGGATGTCCCGCACCCGCAGCTGTTCCATGTCCCGCATGGAGCAGGGGCGGGGGTGTTCCGCATCTTCCGAGAGGAGACGCCAGAGGAAATCGCCTTCACTGGCGGTGCCCACATACCGCCCGTCCCGGGAGATCACGGGGATGGCGGTATAGCCGTGGTGCCGCATCTTTTCCAGTCCCTGGCGGAAGGTGAAGTCATCATACAGATAAGCCACACTGTTCTTGGGGATCAGAAAATACGCTATGTTCACTGCGATGCCTCTTTTCTCGGGGCGGTGGTGCCCATATTTGGCTCATTGGCCTCTGGTAACAGTATACAGGAACGGCCGCTGGAAATGATGAATAATTTATGAAATTTGCTGCTGCCGGGGGTTTACAGAGCGGGCGGAGACTGCTATGATACATGTCAGTGATATATGCAACAAAAAGGAGCGGTGCGTGTGCTGACAGAAAAAGAAATGGAACTGAGCCCCCTGTTTCGGGATATCAGCTATGAAGAATATCGCCGGATGATGGACTGCTTCCAGGCGGTGCAGAGATCATTTCGGGCAGACGATCTGATGTATGATTTTGCCGCGCCCGGCGGCAGCACCGTAGGCATTGTGGAGCGGGGAGAGGCGTCGCTGATCCGCATTGACGAAGACGGTGTGTCCACGGTGCTGGAAGAGCTGGGGCCCGGCAGTGTGTTCGGCAAGAATCTGGCCTTTTCCGCCACCGGCGGCGACAGCCTGGAGGTGGTCTGCCGGACGGACTGCGACGTGATCTTCATTGACTACTTCCATATCCTCAAACGCTGCGAGCGGGCCTGCACGCACCACAGCATCCTGGTACAGAACATGCTGCGGCTCATCGCCGACAAGGCCCAGAGGCTCAGCGAGCGGGTGGACGTGCTGTCCCGGCGCTCTATCCGGGAAAAGCTCCTTTGCTACTTCCGCCAGCTTTCTGAAAAGGCGGGAGGCCCCACGTTTACCCTGCCGTTTTCCCTGAGCGTGCTGGCCGATTACATCGCCACGGACCGCAGCGCCATGATGCGGGAGCTCAAGCGGCTTCGGGAGGAGAAAGTCATCCGCACGGAGGGGCGGAAGGTGACGCTCTGCGGATAAAAGCAGGAGCAGTAGACGAATGTTCCAAAAAGAACGTTAAAACTTTGGCAAAATAACAATGAAAACTCGTTGACTGCCCTGAGGGCATATGTTAAAATGTAAACAATGTGTCGCGTCGAAGACCCGGCGTGCGCCGGCGTCCAAAATTCAGACATAAGGGAAAGAAGGAACAATATGTATCGTATCGTGAGAAAAGAGGCGCTTCGCCCCACCGTTACCCGGTATGAGATCGAGGCCCCTCTGGTTGCCAAGAAGGCCCAGCCCGGCCAGTTCATCATCCTGCGGGTGGATGAAAACGGCGAGCGCATCCCCATTACCATCAATGACTACAATCCCGAAAAGGGCACGGTGACCATCATCGTCCAGACTGTGGGCGCCACCACGGAAAAGCTCAGCCACCTGAACGAGGGCGACTGCCTGCATGACTTCGTGGGCCCCCTGGGCAAGGCCACCGAGACCGAGGGCAAGAAGAAGGTGTGCGTGGTCGGCGGCGGCGTGGGCTGCGCCATCGCGTATCCCGTGCTGAAGAAGTTCCATGATTCCGGTGCCGAGGTGCACGCGGTCATCGGCTTCAAGAACAAGGACCTGGTCATTCTGGAAGATCAGTTCCGCGCTGCCAGCAGCGTGCTGAAGGTCTGCACCGACGACGGTTCCTACGGCCAGAAGGGCCTGGTCACCGAAGCCCTCAAGGAGCTCATCGACGCGGGCAACCAGTATGACGAGGTGTTCGCCATCGGCCCCATGATCATGATGAAGTTCGTCTCCAAGACCACCGAGCCCTACGGCATCCCCACCACCGTGTCCATGAGCCCCATCATGATCGACGGCACCGGCATGTGCGGCGGCTGCCGTCTGAGCGTGGGCGGTGAGATGAAGTTCGCCTGCGTGGACGGCCCGGACTTTGACGGCCACAAGGTGGACTGGGATCTGGCGGTCAAGCGCAACCAGATGTACCACGAGTTCGAGCTGCACAAGCACGAGGAGACCTGCAACCTGTTCAAGAAGGAGGCCGAATAATCATGGCCAATATGTCTTTAGTGAAAAATCCCATGCCCTCCCAGGAGCCCGACGTCCGCAATAAAAACTTTGACGAGGTGGCTCTGGGCTATACCCAGGAGCAGGCTCTGGACGAGGCACAGCGGTGCCTGAACTGCAAGAACAAGCCCTGCATGACCGGCTGCCCGGTCATGGTACATATCCCCGAGTTCATCGCCGAGGTGGCCAAGGGCAACTTTGAGGAGGCCTATCAGATCATCTCCGCCACTTCTGCCCTGCCCGCCGTGTGCGGCCGTGTCTGCCCCCAGGAGAGCCAGTGCGAGAAGTACTGCGTCCGCGGCAAGAAGGGTGAGCCTGTGGCCATCGGCCGTCTGGAGCGGTTCGTGGCTGACTGGCACAATGCCCACACCTGCGAGCTTCCCCCCAAGCCCACCCCCAACGGCCATCGCGTGGCGGTTGTCGGTTCCGGCCCTGCGGGGCTGACCTGCGCCGGCGACCTGGCCCGCAAGGGTTATGATGTCACCGTGTTCGAGGCACTGCATCTGGCCGGCGGCGTGCTGGTGTACGGCATCCCCGAGTTCCGTCTGCCCAAGTCCATCGTCCAGAAGGAAGTGGACGGCCTGAAGGCTCTGGGTGTCACCATCGCCACCAACACCGTGGTGGGCCGTACCATCTCCGTGGATGAACTGATGGAGGAGATGGGCTTCGAGGCCGTGTTCATCGGCTCCGGCGCCGGTCTGCCCATGTTCATGAACATCCCCGGCGTCAACTACCGCGGTGTGTACTCCGCCAACGAGTTCCTCACCCGCATCAACCTGATGAAGGCCTACCGCGAGGGCTCCGACACTCCCATCCAGCACCCCAAGAAGGTGGCTGTGGTCGGCGGCGGCAACGTGGCTATGGACGCCGCCCGCTGCGCCAAGCGTCTGGGCGCCGAGGTCTATATCGTCTATCGCCGCGGCATGGAAGAGCTCCCCGCCCGTAAGGAAGAGGTGGAGCACGCCGAGGAAGAGGGCATCATCTTCAAGACCCTGTGCAACCCCGTGGAGATCTTCGCCGACGAGAACGACGACGTCACCAAGATCCGCTGCATCCGCATGGAGCTGGGTGAGCCCGACGCCTCCGGCCGCCGCCGTCCCATCGAGGTTCCCGGCAGCGAGTTCGACCTGGACGTGGACTGCGTCATCATGTCTCTGGGCACCAGCCCCAACCCCCTGATCAAGGACACCACCAAGGGCCTGGAGATCAACAAGAAGGGCGGCATCGTGGTCAACGAGGATGGCCTGACCTCCAAGGAGAATGTGTATGCCGGCGGCGACGCCGTTACCGGCGCTGCCACTGTCATTCTGGCCATGGGCGCCGGCAAGACCGCTGCCCGTGCCATCGATGAGCAGCTGAGCAAGAAATAATCCATAAGAAAAAACGATGCGGACCATTTGGCCCGCATCGTTTTTTGCTGGAGCCCTTTTGCGCAAGAGAACGCCTGAAAAGAGGTTTTGCAAAGGGGAGCCGACCGCAGCCGATGGGGTGCGGTTTGTCGAATTTCCTTGACAAGAGGACAGATCTGAGGCAGACTGAATATATAGAATGATAGAAGGAGGCTGAGAACGATGGCATATTGCAGAAATTGCGGCGCGGAGATCAACGAGTATGCGCTCACATGCCCCAAGTGCGGCGCGCAGCAAAGAACGGAGCCCTCGGCATCGCCGGATGAAGGCGGATTTTTGTGGGGACTTCTGGGCTGCTGTATCCCCATTGCGGGACTCATCCTGTTTCTGGTGTGGAAGGACACCAAGCCCAATACGGCCAAGGCGGCGGGCATTGGTGCGCTGGTATCCGTAGGCGCGTATATTTTGTTCTATCTGCTGGCGTTTGCTTTCGGTATCGGCTCAGCTATGATGACCTGAGGTGCGGGACTGGGTATACAAGTGGCTGCCCATCGTCTTCGGCTGTCATTGCAGGCCGGAACGGTCGTTTTTCTTCCACGGCAGGCAGTTCCCGCTGTGCGCCCGCTGCACGGGGGAACTGGCGGGCATCCTGACGGCTGTGGGCAGCTGGTGGCTGTGGCGCCCGTCTGCGGCCCTGGCACTGGTGCTGCTGGTGCCGCTGGTAGTGGACGGCCTGGTGCAGATGTGCACCGCCTATGAAAGCAGGAATTACCGGCGGCTTTGGACCGGGATCCTCTTTGGCTACGGCCTGACCGCCCTGTTTTTCCTGTCCACGGCCTGGGTATTCCACCAGGGGCGTCTTCTGGGCCTTTCCTGGAAAAGCGGACTATAATAAAAAGGACATGTGCCGGATGCACATGTCCTTTTTGTTTTTATAGCTGCCTGTGTCCTTACAGATCCACCACCGTGACGGTGTGCCCGGTGGCGGGCAGGAACTTGTTCAATAGGTCCGCCGTACGCAGCTTCAGGCTGCTGGTGCAGATGCAGGGGTGACAGGAAAACCACTCCGCCTCATAGACTTCCCGCTCCATGAGCAGCGTTACGGCGTGCTCATGGTCATTCATGAGCCCCAGCACTGTGGCGGAGCCGGGCGTGCAGTGCAGCAGGTTCCAAAGCTCCTCCTCCGGGGCGAAGGACAGCCGGGCGGAGCCGATCTGATGGCTCAGATCCTTGGTGTGGAACGGCTTGTCCGGTCCCATGGCCAGCAGATAAAACTTGGTTTTCTGCCGGTTGCACAAAAAGAGATTTTTGCAGATGGGCATGCCCAGCACGGCACTGACTGCGGCACACTTTTCCATGTTGTCCGCCGGGTCGCTGGATACCCGGTCATAGTCGATGCCCAGCTGTTCCAAAGCGGCAAAGGCCGCCTCCTCCTGGGGGAGGAGGGACCCCTCGGGACGGGTGTTGTGGAAGAGGGGAGAGATATACACGCCTTATGCCTCCGTTTCCAGCAGCTTTTCCCCGGCGCGGTAGATGTCTCCGGCGCCTACGGTGAGTACCAGATCGCCGGGCTGGACGGTCTTGCGCAGAGCCTCAGTCACCTTGTCCAGCGTGGAGCAGTATACGGCGCCGGGGATATTGCGGCAGAGGTCGGCGGAGGAGATGCCAAGGGTGTTCTGCTCCCGGGCCGCGAAGATCTCGGCCAGAATGGCCACGTCCGCCAGCTTCAGCTCCTCCACGAACCGGTCGAAGAAAGCGGTGGTACGGGAGTAGGTGTGGGGCTGGAAGGCCACCACCAGACGCTTGTAGCCAAGACTCCGGGCCGTGGTGAACAGGGCGTGGATCTCGTCGGGGTGATGGGCGTAGTCGTCATAGACCTCAGCGCCGCGGAAGGTGCCCTTGTGCTCAAAGCGGCGTCCGGCGCCGGCAAAGGACGCCAGGCCCTCCTCCACGGCCTTGCCGGGCAGATCCAGCGCATAGGCGGCGGAGGCGGCTGCCAGGGCGTCCAGCACGTTGTGCCGGCCGTAGACGTGGAGCTTCACATGGGCGTAGAGCTTGCCGTGGATCATGATGTCGAACACAGGGTGGCCGTCCTCTTCCGTGAGGTTGGCAGCGGTGCAGTCGGCCTCCTGCTCGAGGCCAAAGGTAAAGATGGGGTGCTTCAGCCCGGCCACGGACTCCATGGCGCCGGGGTTGTCGGCGTTGACGATGACGGAGCCGCGGGAGGGCACCAGGTCGGCAAACTTGTGGAAAGAGCGCTCGATGTCCTGGAGATCCTTGAAAAAGTCCAGGTGATCGGCTTCCACGTTCAGAATGACTGCCACGGTGGGGAAAAAACTCAGGAAGCTGTTGCAGTACTCGCAGGACTCCAGAATGATGGTGTCGCCCTGGCCCACCCGGTAGCCGGAGTGGAGCAGGGGCAGTGTGCCGCCGATCATGACGGTGGGGTCTGCCTCCGCGGCCATGAAGATATGGGTGCACATGGAGGTGGTGGTGGTCTTTCCGTGGGTGCCGGAGACACACAGGGCGTTGGGATAGCGCTGCATGATGGCGCCCCAGGCCTGGGCCCGCTCATAGACGGGGATGCCACGGGCCACGGCGCCGGCGATCTCCGGGTTGCCGTCGTGGACGGCGGCGGTGCGGATCACCAGGTCGCAGTCGCCCAGGTTGTCGGCATTGTGGCCGATGGAGACGGGGATGCCCAGGGCGCGCAGGTGGGCCACCGTTTCGCTCTCGTTCATGTCGGAGCCCTGGACCTCCAGGCCCATACCCTTGAGCACTTCCGCCAGAGGGCACATGCTGACACCGCCGATGCCCACCAGATGGGCCCGCTTGCCGGGAACGATAAATTCACGGATGAGGAGGGGATTGTTCATCATGGAAAAGAACTTCCTTTCAATCGCCTCCGCATTGCATTGCCGGAGGCGGCATTGTATAATCATAAGCAACTTATTATAGTATATTTGTATGGAAAATGCAACCGAAAGCAGGGGAGAACCATGAGCGGGATTCCGGAATATGTGGACGAAATTTTACAGACGCTGGAGCACGGCGGATATGAGGCCTGGTGCGTGGGCGGCTGCGTGCGGGACCGGATTTTGGGCTGCGAACCCCAGGACTGGGATGTGACTGCCTCTGCCAGGCCGGAGCAGACCATGGCGCTGTTCGGCGAGCGGGCGGAGGCTACGGGCCTGCGCCACGGCACCGTGACTGTCCGCTGCGGCACGGAGCGGGTGGAGGTGACCACGTTCCGCCGGGACGGCGCATACCGGGACCACCGGCGGCCGGAGACCGTGACATTTACGGACTCGCTTACAGAGGACTTGCGCCGCCGGGATTTCACGGTCAACGCCATGGCTATGGACCGGCGCGGGACGGTGCGCGACCCGTTCGGCGGAAGAAAGGACCTTGAAAGTGGGATCTTGCGCTGCGTGGGAACGGCGGAGGAGCGGCTCCGGGAGGATGCGCTGCGGATCCTGCGGGGCCTGCGCTTTTCCGCCTGCCTGGGGCTTGTGCCGGAGGCGGAGACAGAGGCGGCCATGCACCGCTGCGCCTCGCTTCTAGAAGACATTGCCCCGGAACGGATCTGGGAGGAGCTGCGGTGGCTGCTGTGCGGCCCGTGGGCGGCAGAGGTCCTGCGGCGCTTCCCGGATGTTTTGGCGGTGTTCTGGCCGGAGACGGCTGCCATGGTGGGCTTTGACCAGCACAGCCGGCACCACTGCTACGATGTGTGGGAGCACACGCTCCACGCCCTTGCCGCTGTGCCAGGGGAGACAGTGCTGCGCTGCACCGCACTGCTACACGATGTGGGGAAGCCTGTCTGCTTTACCTTGGACTCAGCTGGGAACGGACATTTTCCCGGCCATCCGGAACAGGGGGCGGTCCTGGCGGACGCCATGCTGCGGCGGCTGCGGGTGGACAACCGCACCCGGGAGGCGGTGGTGCGCCTGGTGCGCTGGCATGACCGAAACATCCCCCGAACAGACGCAGGGATCGGCCGTGCCCTTTCGGAGCTGGGAGAGGAGGACCTCAGACGGCTGCTGGCGATCAAACGGGCAGACAACCTGGCCCAGGCCCGGCAGGACCTGCTGGGCGAGATCCGGCTGGCCGGGGAGATCCTGGACCGCCTGGTGGCAGACGGCGCGTGCGTCCGCATAGACCAGCTGGCGGTACGGGGCGGCGATCTGGCAGAACTGGGCCTTGCGGGGGTACAGATCGGCCGGACACTGCGGGCGCTGCTGGATGCCGTGCTGGACGGCACGGTGCCCAATGACCGGGAGTCCCTGATGCAGTATGCCCGGAAGACAATGGAAGAAACCGTGTAAGGTGCCCTTTCCCGGGGCACCTTTCCTTTTGGCCCGCCATAGTATGGGGCGAGGAGGGATACGGGATGAAGCCATGCTTTGGCATATTGGGCGGTGACCGCAGGCAGGCGGAGCTTTGCCGGCTGCTGCGCCAGGATGGACATACGGTGCATACCTTTGGCCTGAAGGAGTGGCTGCCGGATGAGAACGGTGCACCGGACGCCGCGGAATCGGCACCGGTGGTGATCCTGCCGCTGCCGGTGTGTGGTGCCGACGGCCTTTTTAACTGCGCAGACATGAAAATCGACCCTGCCGGGCTGCTGGCGCGGTTTTCACCGGAACAGCTAATACTGGGAGGCCGTGTGAGCGAGACCATGCGGCAGGCGGCGGCAGAGAGGGACCTTACATTATTGGATTATTTTGGCCGGGAGGAGCTGACGGTGGCCAATGCCGCCATTACGGCGGAAGGAGCTGTCCAGACGGCCATGGAGCATCTGGACAGGACCATTTGGGGGATGGACTGCCTGGTCCTTGGATTCGGCAGGATCGGGAAGGTGCTCTGCCGGCGTATCCAGGGCCTGGGCGGCCATGCGGCGGTCTTTGCCAGAAAGCCGCAGGACCGGGCCTGGGCATCCGCCTGCGGATATGAGGCCATGGATCTGGCGGAGATGCACCGCCATTTGAGCCGGTTCCGTTTGGTGTTCAACACGATCCCCTCCTTGGTCCTGGATGCAGTGCTGCTGAAGCGGCTGCGGGAAGAATGTCTCCTGGTGGACCTGGCGTCCCAGCCTGGGGTCGACCAGGAGGCCGCCGCAGCGGCGGGACACACCGTGCTCTGGGCCCGGTCCTTGCCGGGCAGGCTGGCGCCGGTCACGGCGGCGGAAGCCATCCGGGACACGCTCTATCATATTTTAGAGGAACGAGGTGGCCTTGCGTGAGAAAGGAACGGGTTGGCTTTGCCGTGTGCGGTTCGTTCTGCACACATGAAAAAGCCCTGCGGGCGCTGGAGGCGCTGACAAAAGAATATGAAACGGTGATCCCCATTGTCTCAGAAACAGCCGCATATACGGACACTCGGTTTGGCACGTCGGATGCCCTGCTGGAAAAAATGGAGGAGCTGACGGGCCGGGAAGTGCTGTGCGATATCCCTGCCGTGGAGCCCATCGGGCCGAAGGGACTGCTGGATGTACTGGTCATTGCGCCGGCTACGGGCAATACCATTGCGAAGCTGGCGGCCGGCATTACAGATACTGCCGTGACCATGGCGGCTAAGGCCCACCTGCGCAATGGCCGTCCGGTGGTGGTTGCTGTGGCCAGCAACGATGGGTTGGCGGCGGGGGCGAAGAACATCGGCGAGCTCCTGGCGCGGAAGAATTATTATTTCGTCCCCTTTGGACAGGACAGCGCCTTTGCAAAGCCCAGTTCCCTGGTGGCGGATTTTGAGAAAATCGGTGAAACGCTGGACGCGGCACTGTCCGGGCGGCAGATCCAGCCGATTTTGCTGCGGGACTGAATGACCCGCACTACATTTAACATCGTGCCTTCTGAGGGCACTATAAGATGATGACGATACAGCAGATCGGGGCGGAGAGGCAGAGGCTTTTCCGCCCCAATCTGCTAAAATGACGAAGACCGACGAAAAAAGCAGGATATATCAGAAGATACACTAATAGTAAATATTAAAACTATTAGCGTGGATTTTTAAAAAAGCAGAAAAAACGGGAAGTGTGAAGAAAAAATGAACAAACAGTAAAGAAGTGGGTTGACTTTGTCGGGAACCTTTGGTATCCTAACAAAGCTGTCAGCGCGGTAGTAACTGTGCCGGTGAGGGGGAGCAATCCCCCTGACAGTATACATCACGTTTCTGTTTTACAAAAACTTTTTGAAAGTCAAAAAACTTTTGAAAAAAGTTCTTGACAAATAAGAGAAGATCTTGTAAAATAAGAAACACTCCGCCGGGAACGGCGTGTACCTTGTAAATTAAACAACGTAACGAAAAGAAAGCACCAGACGGGCGCTTGAATGGTGAGAAATCACCAGGAAAGCGAACCAAGAGGCAGCGAACCGGGTTAAGTCAATTACCGGTGAAGCTGCAAAACATGAAGCTATGGAAAATAGCTCTATGAAAGATTAGCTCGGACTACGGTCCGTGTTGATACCATTTTATAGAGAGTTTGATCCTGGCTCAGGACGAACGCTGGCGGCGTGCTTAACACATGCAAGTCGAAC
>DYBL01000082.1 GCA_019418625.1 Clostridiales bacterium
GCCAGGCCCCGGCCCTGCGGGCGGAGCTTATGCGGCGGCTGAAGCTGGAGACGGCCCAGAGCTATGTGTGCGCCTGCCCGCTGACGCTTGGTTATGCCTATCAGCTTTCGGGGCTGTCGCCCACCCTCTACGACCCGCCCTTCGCCCCGGCCTGGCCGGACTACCTCTCAAGGTCCGTGCCCATGTGGCGGCAGATCGAGCAGCGGGACGTGCTGCTGTTTTACCCCTACCACTCCATGCAGCCGTTTTTGGAGCTTTTGAAGGAGTCCGCCGCCGACCCGGCGGTGCTGTCCATCCAGATCACCGTCTACCGGCTGGCCCGCAAGTCCGCCGTCATCAAGCACCTTTGCGCGGCGGCGGAGAACGGCAAGGCCGTGACGGTGCTGGTGGAGCTGCGGGCCCGGTTCGATGAGAAGAACAACATCGGCTGGGCCAGGGAGCTGGAGGAGGCGGGCTGCCGCATCCTCTACGGCCCCACGGATTATAAGTGCCACGCCAAGCTCTGCCTCATCACCCGGCGGGAAAAGGGCGGCCTTCGGTACATCACCCAGGTAGGCACCGGCAACTACAACGAAAAGACCGCCGGCATCTACACGGACTTCTGCCTCATGACCGCCGATCCCGCCATCGGCGCCGACGCGGTGTCCTTTTTCCAGAACATGCTCATCTCCGACCTCAGGGGCAGCTACCAACATCTGCTGGTGGCGCCGGTGTCTCTCAAGCAGACGCTGCTGCGGCTCATGGACGCCGAGATCGCCCGGGGCAGCCGGGGCCGCATCATTCTCAAGACCAACTCCGTCACGGAGCGGCAGCTCATCGACAAGCTGGCGGAGGCCTCCCAGGCGGGGGTGCGGGTGGACCTGATCGTCCGGGGCATCTGCTGTTTGGTACCGGGCATTCCCGGCAAGACGGACAACATCACCGTTACCAGTGTGGTGGGCCGCTTTTTGGAGCACTCCCGCATCTACTCCTTCGGGGAGGGAGCTCTGCGGCAGATCTACATCTCCTCGGCGGACATCATGACCCGCAACCAGGTGCGCCGGGTGGAGGTGGCCTGCCCTGTCAGGAGCCGGGAGGTGGCGGATTTCCTGGGAGATTATCTGGAGCGCATCCTCTCGGACAATGTGAAGGCCCGCCGTCTGCTCAGTGACGGCACCTATGCTGCCTGCCCGGTGGAGGGGGAGCGGGTGTCGGTCCAGCAGTATTATCTGGATCACCCGCCGGTCCTCACGTCCACCCGGGAGGTCCGGCCCAGTCCGGCGGAGCGGCTGAAGCGGCTGCTGCATCGTGCATAAGAAAACGCCTCCGGCTCATGCCGGAGGCGTTTTCTTCATAAGATCAGTTCTTTTCGGCCGGGTCGCTTTCAAACACGGCCTTGGCGCTGGCGGCGAGGCCCGCCAGGCCCTGCAGCTCGCTGGGGATGATGATCTTGGTGGCCTTGCCGTCGGCCACCTTCTGCATGGTCTCCAGGGCCTTGAGCTTGACCACCTGGTCGTTGGGGGCGGCGGCGTTCAGGAGCTTCAGGGCGTCGGCCATGGCCTGCTGGACCTGCAAAATGGCCTGGGCCTCTGCCTGAGCGGCCATGATGCGGGCTTCCTTTTCGCCCTCGGCCTTGAGGATAGCGGCCTGCTTGGCGGCGTCGGCCTTGAGGATGGCGGACTGCTTTTCGCCCTCGGCCACCAGGATCTGGGACTGCTTCTGGCCCTCTGCCTGGAGGATGGACTCACGGCGCTCCCGCTCGGCCTTCATCTGCTTTTCCATGGCGTTCTGGATCTCCTTGGGCGGGATGATGTTCTTCAGCTCCACCCGGTTGACCTTGATGCCCCAGGGGTCCGTGGCCTCGTCCAGAATGGCGCGCATGCGGGTGTTGATGGTGTCGCGGGAGGTGAGGGACTGGTCCAGCTCCATGTCGCCGATGATGTTGCGCAGGGTGGTGGCGGTCAGGTTCTCGATGGCGTTCATGGGGTGCTCCACGCCGTAGGTATAGAGCTTGGGATCGGTGATCTGGAAGTAGATGACCGTGTCGATCTGCATGGTGACGTTGTCCTTGGTGATGACAGGCTGGGGTGCGAAGTCCGCCACCTGCTCCTTAAGGGACACCTTCTTGGCGATCCGCTCGATAAAGGGCACCTTCAGGTGCAGTCCCACGCCCCACACGGCCCGGAACGCGCCCAGGCGCTCCACCACGTAGGCTTTGGACTGGGGGACGATGACGATGTTGCTGATGATGACCAGCAGCACCAGGATCACAAGGATGATGGCAACGATGGTTCCAATGGAAATCGGCATAAATGACCCTCCTGTCTTTTTTGAATATCCGGTTTATCTGTCCGCAGCGGCGCTCACCGCCTGGGGAAGCCGTTCTACCAGAAGCTTGACGCCCTGCAGCTTCTGGATGCGCACCATCTCCCCGGCGGGGATGACGGTGCCGTCGGCACTGCGGGCCGACCAGGTCTTTCCGTCGGCATAGACGGCGCCGGCGGCGTTTTCATTGTCGATGGTCTCCGTGACCTTCGCCGTCTGGCCCAGCAGACGGTCAGCGTTGGTGGGCACGGCACGGCCGGCGGTGAATTTGCGTACCAGGGGCCGGGTGGCGGCCAGGGCAATGGCGGATACCACGGCGAAGAGCACCAGCTGCACCGTTACGGACGCGTGGGCCAGAGCGGCCAGCAGCGCTGCCGCGGCGCCTGCCACGAACCAGATGGACACCAGTCCGGCGGTCATGGCCTCCACTGCGCCGAAGAGCACAATGGCGCCCAGCCAGATCCAGATCATCATAAGGCCTGCGCCTCCTTTCAAAGCATTTTCGGGATTTGTATGCATTATACCATGGAATTTGCGCGGGAAACGTTTCATTTTGGTTACAATCCCCCGGGAAGTTGCGCCCGGCTGGGATTTTTGCTATACTGTGGGTGAAATTGAGAAAAAACGAGGAGGAACGGGCCATGAAACTGACAGTGCCCTGTTTATTTGGGCTGGAGGCCCTGGTGGCGGAGGAGATGCGCCGGCTGCAGCTGCAGGATGTGCGGGCGGAAAACGGGCGGGTCCACTGCCAGGGGACCATGGGGGACATCGCCCGGCTGAATCTGAATCTGCGCTGCGGCGCCCGGGTGCTCATGGAGCTGGGCTCTTTCCCGGCTCCGGACTTCGAGGCGCTGTTCCAGGGCGTGCTGGCCCTGCCCTGGGAGGACTATATCCCCCGGGACGGGGAGTTCCCCGTGAAAGGATACAGTCTGGACTCCACGCTGCACTCCGTGCCTGCCTGCCAGGCCATCGTGAAGAAGGCGGCGGCCCGGCGGCTGGGGGATGTGTACGGCTGCGAAACGCTGCCGGAGACCGGCAGCCGCTATCAGATCCAGTTCGCCATCATCAAGGACACGGCCACGCTGTACCTGGATACCTCCGGCGAGGGGCTCTACAAGCGGGGCTACCGGGCCAAAAACATGGGCGCGCCGCTGAAGGAGACGCTGGCGGCGGCGCTGGTGCTGCTTGCCCGCTACCGGGGCCGGGACCCCTTCTGCGACCCCTTCTGCGGCAGCGGCACCATCCCCATCGAGGCGGCCCTCATCGCCAAGAACCGGGCCCCGGGCCTGGACCGGAGCTTTGCCGCCCAGAAGTGGAAGAACATGGACGCAAAGCTCTGGATGGATGCCGCCGACGAGGCCATGGACAAGGAGTTCCACGGCACCTACGACATCTGGGGCGGGGACATCGACCCTGCCGCCGTGGAGCTGGCAAAGCATAACGCGGCCCTGGCGGGCGTGGACGACTGCGTCCGCTTTGAGGTGGCTGACGCCGCCGCGTTCCACCGGGACAGCGAGTACGGCCAGCTGGTGACCAACCCGCCCTACGGCGAGCGGCTGCTGGAAAAGAAAGAGGCGGGGGAGCTGTACCGGGTCTTTGGCCGGGCCATGGCCCAGATGCCGCCCAAGTGGCGCATCGTGATCCTCTCGTCCCACACGGAGTTCGAGCGGTGCTTTGGCCGCAATGCGGAGAAAAAGCGCAAGCTCTATAACGGCATGCTCAAGTGCGACGCGTTTTTCTACGGCGGAAAAGAAAAGTGAAAAGGAGCGGAGACCATGTTCGATTTTCTGAAGCGGAAAAAGGACGAGGACGACCCTTGGCTGTCCGGCGCAAAGCAGGTGGATGACTCGGATTTCCAGATGACGGTGGACGATGTGATGACCGTTTCCGGCCGCGGGACCGTAGCCCTGGGAGAGGTGCAGCGGGGAACGGTGTGCGTAGGAGACCAGATCGTTATCAGTGGGCGGCATGGCCGCCTGACGGCCCGGGTCCGGGGACTGGAGAAATTCCATGAGATCCTCGATACGGCGCACGCAGGCGAATATATCGGCGCGACGCTGGAGGGTGTGTCCAAGGAGCAGGTGGAAAAGGGAGATATTCTGCTCAAACGCTGAACATGGGAGGTGCGCTGCGGTGCGCCATGTATTCATCATCAATCCCAAGGCGGGCAAGCAGGACCAGACGGCCCGGATCTATGCCATGGCGGACGCCCTGCGCACCCGCCACGGCCTTACATGCGAGTGCCTGCTCACCAGCGGCCCCGGCGGCGGCACGGAGCTTGCCCGCCGGGCGGCGGAGAGCGGGGAGGAGGTCCGGCTCTACGCCTGCGGGGGAGACGGCACCATCTTTGAGGTGGCCAACGGCATCGCGGGTCTTGACAACGCTGCCATGACCTGCATCTCCGCCGGCACCGGCAACGATTTTTTGAAAAACTTCGGCGACCAGATGCCATTGTTCTCCGACGCGGAAAACCTCTGGGACGGGGATGTGCGCACCCTGGACCTCATCGACTGCAACGGGCGGCTCTGCACCACCATCGCCTGCAACGGCATCGATGCCCAGGTGGCCGAGAGCGTCCATCGCTACGGCGATATCCCGTTTTTGAGCGGGCGGGGCAGCTACCTTTGCTCCGTGGCGGCCAATTTCCTTTTTAAGGGCATCGGCCACCGCTGGACGGTGAGTCTGGACGGCAGGGAGGAGACGGGGGAGTACGCCCTGGTCTCCATGTGCAACGGCCGCTATTACGGCGGCGGCTCCACCCCGGTGCCCCAGGCCCGCATGGACGACGGCGTACTGCATACGGTGCTCATCAAAAAGGTCAGCCGGGCCACGTTTGCCCGTCTGTTCCCGGCCTATTCCGCCGGGGACCATGACGCCCTGCCCCCGGAGCTGATCCGGGTGTCCACGGCCCGGGAGGTGCGTATCCGGGCGGAGCGGGACATCGTCTCCTGCGTGGACGGGGAGTGCTTCCGCAGCCGGGAGGTGGTCATGACCCTCTCGGACAAGAAGCTGCGGTTTTTCGGGCCCAGAGGCTGCGATCCCAATGCCACGGCCAGATAAACGCTCCGGCGGTTTTCGCCGGGGCGTTTTGCCGCAAAGAGGCGTTTTTTTGAATCCCCGGCGGCACTTTGGCAGCGCGCATCTGCCCGCCCGCTGCCGCATAGACTTTTCCTTGCGGGGCGCGGCGTATTTGTCTGGGGGAATTCACAAATATTTCATAACTTTTGTGAAAATCCCCCTTTACAAACCGATGCGGTTGCGCTAAGATAACAGCGTTAGCACTCGAGAGAGTTGAGTGCTAACGCTGAATGTGTTTTCAAAAATTTTTATTTACTATAAGGAGGAATCCCCATGAAGCTCACTCCGCTTGCAGATCGCGTCATCTTGAAGATGGTGGAAACCGAGGAGACCACCAAGGGCGGCATCATCCTCACCGGCTCCGCCAAGGAAAAGCCCTCCGTGGCTGAGGTCATCTCTGTTGGCCCCGGCGGCAATGTGGACGGCAAGGACATCGTCATGACCGTCAAGCCCGGCGACAAGGTCATCACCAGCCAGTATGCCGGCACCAAGGTCACCCTGGAGGACGTGGAGTACGTGGTGGTGCGCCAGAACGACATCCTGGCCATCGTGGAGTAATCCGCAGATCCGATTTCATTTCGCCCAAGGCGAATCCCTTTCAAATCATTTTCGCCGCGGCGTGTACGTGGCGAAAATCCCTAGACCCCAGCCGCCGTGGGCGGCGTCACCAGTCCGCAGACTGGTGAGGGGGGATCTAAAGGGGGGATGAAATCCCCCGCTTTAAAAATGTTTGGAGGTAATGCAATTATGGCAAAGCTCATCAAGCGCGGCGACGAGGCCCGTAAGGCTCTGGAAGCCGGCGTCAATACCCTGGCCGATACCGTCAAGGTCACCCTGGGCCCCAAGGGCCGCAACGTGGTGCTGGACAAGAAGTACGGCGCTCCCCTGATCACCAACGACGGCGTGACCATCGCCAAGGAAGTGGAGCTGGACGATCCCTTTGAGAACATGGGCGCTCAGCTGGTGAAGGAAGTCTCCACCAAGACCAACGACGTGGCCGGCGACGGTACCACCACCGCCACCCTGCTGGCCCAGGCCATGATCCACGAGGGCCTGAAGAACCTGGCCGCCGGCGCCAACCCCATCGTGGTGCGCAAGGGCATGGCCAAGGCCGTGGAGGCCGCCGTGGCTGAGGTCAAGAAGCAGGCCAAGACCGTGGACGGCTCCAAGGACATCGCCCGTGTCGGCGCTGTGTCCAGCGGCGACGAGGAGATCGGCAAGCTGATCGCCGACGCTATGGAGAAGGTCAGCGCCGACGGCGTCATCACCATCGAGGAGTCCAAGACCGCTGAGACTTACAGCGAGGTGGTCGAGGGCATGCAGTTCGACCGCGGCTATATCACTCCCTACATGGTCACCGATACCGAGAAGATGGAAGCTGTCATCGACGACGCCTATCTGCTCATCACCGATAAGAAGATCTCCGTTATCTCCGACATCCTGCCCATCCTGGAGCAGCTGGTCCAGTCCGGCAAGAAGCTGGTCATCGTGGCCGAGGATGTGGAGGGCGAGGCCCTGAACACCCTGATCGTCAACCGTCTGCGCGGCACTCTGAACGTGGTCTGCGTCAAGGCTCCCGGCTTCGGCGACCGCCGCAAGGAGATGCTGCAGGATATCGCCACCCTGACCGGCGGTACCGTCATCAGCGAGGAAGTGGGCCTGGAGCTCAAGACTGCCGACATCTCCATGCTGGGCCGTGCCCGTCAGGTGAAGGTCACCAAGGAGAACACCACCATCGTCGACGGTGCCGGCGACGCCGCTGCCATCAAGGACCGTGTGGCCCAGATCCGCAGCCAGATCGCCAACACCACCAGCGAGTACGATAAGGAGAAGCTGCAGGAGCGTCTGGCCAAGCTGGCCGGCGGCGTGGCTGTCATCAAGGTCGGTGCTGCTACCGAGACCGAGATGAAGGAGAAGAAGCTGCGCATCGAGGATGCCCTGAACGCCACCCGCGCCGCTGTGGAAGAGGGCGTGGTCGCCGGCGGCGGCACCATCTTCGTCAACATCATCCCCGCTGTGGAGGCTCTGCTGAGCACCGTGGAGGGCGACGAGAAGACCGGTGTGCGCATCATCGCCAAGGCCCTGGAGGCTCCCATCCGTCAGATCGCTGCCAACGCCGGCCTGGACGGCTCCGTGATCCTGGAGAAGGTCCGCTCCTCCGGCAAGAACGGCTACGGCTTCGATGCCTATAAGGAAGAGTACTGCGACATGGTCTCCTGCGGCATCATCGATCCTGCCAAGGTGACCCGCTCCGCTCTGGAGAACGCCGCTTCCGTCAGCTCCATGGTGCTGACCACCGAGTCCCTGGTGGCGGATAAGCCCGAGCCCCCCGCTCCCGCTCCCGCTGCTCCCGACATGGGCGGCATGTATTGATCAATGCCGCATCCCGTTGAGACACGCAGGTTTCAGCGAGGAGAAAAGCAAATTTTGCGCTCAAAATGAAGCGCATGCTAAGAAAATCAAGGCCGACACTCACAATTCTTGTGGGTGTCGGCCTGTTTTTGCATCCGGCAGCGGTATAGGCAATTTTTATATAAAAATCTATCCACTCCCAGCCTGAGAGAAGGCCTTTATCAGAACCCACAGATGTTTCATCATATAGGATACTATTTAACGGATGGGGGCCGTTCAAATCCCCCGCGGCTTGATTTTCCTCTTAGATCCTATATACTCAAATTAGGAAGACAACTCTTTTGCGTATCTGATGGGAGAAACATGGTATTTTCCCTTATGATCATGCAGGTGATTGAAAGCTGCGGAGGTAAGCGGTATGAAGCAGCTGATATGTGGGATTCGGATCTTTCGGCTTCAAACGCCATGGCTTATTTCGTAAGCAAGCCTGATTGAGAATCACTGTTAAGGAGATGTTGCTATGGGTACCACCGTCAGCAGCCTTCAGATCCTCGGTACAACAGAGGACGCAGTCAAAGCCGCCATGCCTGATGCGGTTGTGGGGAAGTGGTCGGAACGCTTTATTACCGCCTGCCCTGGTGAGCTCTGGTTTGGACAGCTGGATCGAAAAGCCGGATGGCTTTCCAGAAAGTTGGGCTGTACTGTGCTTTCCGTGTCCATGTTCGACAGCGACGACCTGTCACTGGCACTCTATGTCTCCGGAAAGCGGGTCGTTCGCCATGCGGTTTATACCCAAGCGGAAGGACGGGCGCTGGGAAATGCCAATGTGTTCTGTGAGGGTCTGGGACTGTCGTCACAGATTGCCCCGCTCTTGAAGCGACTCTTTACTGGGCCTGATCAGGAGGAAAAGCTGCAGGTTCTCTCCAGCTTGCTGGGGGCGCCGCTGTTTGTCCGCTGGGATGATGACTTTACGGCGGTGGAATTCCAGCTGGCGGACGAGAGACCGCTCCACGCCTGGATAAAGGCCCATCCGCTGCCGCCCAAACTCAAAAACCAGACCAATATGGAGCTGGTGCAGGAGATTGGAGAGCGAAGCGTGGACTACGGGGCTGGGGCACTGATTTTACGGCCTCTGAGCTATGCTGATGAAGAAGATGCCAGACTTTTTGGATGCGCAGTCGGCCAGGTCATCGGATGCTGCTGCAGCGGTGGTGAATGGGCCCATTGGGATGGAGATGGGCACCTCCAACGCACTGCTTTATCGGAGAATGGGCTGGATAATCTTTCCTATGCGAAAGCCGATGGGCGGCTGCTGACATTTGCCAGCGATATGGTTGGAGATGAGTTCAACGGGTATACGCCAGGGATGACCCGTGTCGTATTCGACTCTGCCGGGCTGCTGCCGCTGCCGCTCACCGCAGGCGGAACGTCCACCACGCTCTGCCACGGGTATCTGCTGCCCGATGGCGGCTTTCTGGCAGTCCTGCGCCCGGTAAATGGTGCAGACCGATCTGAGATGTATCGTTATAGCACAAAAGGTGATGTTCTCTGGAGCTGGAAGGGAAAGATCAACCGTGTCACATTGATTGGAGATCGTATCTATCTGTCCGCCAACAGCGCGGGGGAGACGATGCTGCACTGCCTGACGCTGGCAGGGCAGTGTCTGTATTCTGCGGCAGCACACAGTGACGAGCCGGTCCAGACAGACGGAACCTGCTTGTATCAGCTGAAGCGGGGCGATTATCGTCAGGATGATACCCTTCTTCGGTTTACGCTGGATCTCCGGGAAGCGGGACAGCTGTCGGTGCCGTATCTGTCTGATCTGGCTATCGCGCCGGACGGCAGTTTCCTCATCTGTGCCGGTTGCGGTTCCGGAGTGATGGTGATCGATTTGGAGAGGTTTGAACTGCGGAAGGAATTGCGCAGTCAGAAAAATTACTATCTGGCGGTGGTGGACGGCAAAAACCGCATCTGGACTGCCGACGGTGGATATTTTGAGTGCTGGTCGCCTGAGTTGGAGCTGCTGTCCCGACACCGCTTTGCGGGGGATATTGTAGATCATACGCTGAATCAGGCAGGCGAAATGTGTATTGCCGTTTATCAGCGGAACAAATATTTAACAAGAGTGTATCGGTTTTGTGGAAAGATTCCTGCTGAACAAGGTCCTTTTAATTGATCGAAATTTGCGCTGCTGGCGTCCTTGCGATCCGCCGGGTGCCTATTTCACCATCTTTATCTGGGTTCAATTACATATTGAAAGCCTTTTTAATGCTGTTTGAACGCAAAGGGAGGAAATCTGGATAGCCCGCTGTAACAGCGGGCTAAACGTAACAATGATGCACTTACCGCACGGTTGAGTTGGAAAATTTGCTGATCATATTCTATGGAGGCATTTTCGGATCAGTTGGTCCAGCAAGTGTTGCTGACCAGTTTAAAAGAAAAAACAAAAAATTTCAGAGAATCACTTGACAAAGCAAAATAAGTCTGGTATAGTTATCCGTGCCCGTTGAGGCTACGACATGGCGGCATAGCTCAGTTGGCTAGAGCATGCGGTTCATACCCGCAGTGTCCCCGGTTCAAATCCAGGTGCCGCTACCAATCCATGAAGCGCCTTAAGGCGCTTCATGGAACCAAACCTGGCCCGTTGGTCAAGTGGTTAAGACACGGCCCTTTCACGGCTGTAACATGGGTTCGAATCCCGTACGGGTCACCATCCCATAAGACGCTGTGGCATCGCGGCGTCTTGTGGGTTCCCTAAAAGAGAATATCCGCTATGGAGGCTTAGCTCAGCTGGTTAGAGCGCCTGCTTCACACGCAGGAGGTCACTGGTTCGAGTCCAGTAGTCTCCACCAAAAAGTTCCTGATTTCTTGCGAAATCAGGAACTTTTCTTTTTATTTGCCGTGAAAAAGTTTGCTTAAATTTTCTGCTTTTTCTCTGACCAATACACTGACCAATACGGCCAAAGTAGCCAATAGAATGCGGCAGCACCGGGGGGAATTTACCCGCCCGGTACTGCCGTAATGGTTACAATCTTTTTGTATAGTCAGAAAAAATCCAGCCTTCCATCTCACACGCGTCTGCAAGCGCTTTGGTGAGCTTTTTGATTGGAAAGTCCGGTGCGGTTTGTATCATGAGTACCAAATGTCCCCAATCCACATGCAGGTTTAGAAGAGCGCTCTTCTCCAGTGTCGAACCTTCATCAAAATGAAGAGGAAACTCTTTTTTCAGAATAAAACAATTCAGATAGACGTCCGCCCGGGGAATCTCCGTATGGATACACTGATAGAGCGATGTATACAATCCTTTGGGCAGCCGGTCAAAGAGAAAGATATGCCTTTCCCCGTTATCCACCTTCTCTTCTTTGAACCAACGGCACTGTTCCAACGCCATTTGGCGCAGTTCTGGAAAGCGCGCCTCCCACAGTGCACAGGTATGTCCGGTATAGTCCGACACGGTCAGAGCCACAGGTAGCCCGGCGCTGACCTCTTCCACAGTGCGCTGTACAATCGCATGGAAGGGGCGCAGCGCTTCCTCCTGTTCGGCCGAGGCCGCCAGCGCCCCATATCCTCCGGGAAGTCCGTATGATCCCGTCATGCCGGCAGTTGCTTCCTCTGCCCGGAACTCTCCGGGCATCAGCCAAAACTCCCCTAGGCGCAGTTCGTCAAGCAACCTGTCCGTTCTTTCTTTTCGTTTCCGGAAAACCATAGTTACTCTCCCACATCCGTTTCCTATGCTCAGGAACAATTTAGCCTTCCGAATCGCATGTATCAGTAATCGCTGCTGTAAAATTTCTTATTGGCAGCCCAGTAAAGTCAACCACCTATTTATTGAAGAGTCAATTGTCTTCCCTCTTTTTCACAGAGTGTTTTTATCTGGTCGATGCACTTCTGTACACTACCAGGAACTTCAATCAACAAATAGTCATGCAGTTCATGGCAGAATACCCGCACATCAAACGGGCTCTTCTCCAACTGTGCAAAGTTCGGTTTTGATAGCGCTTGGCAGTACCCATATCCATAGTATCTGTATTGCAGCAGGCTATCTTCCGGAATCAACTGCAGGAGTTTAGGGTTGTCATATTCTGATACGCTTATAAGTGTGGATGCTGTCCGGCAAATAACGTTTCCTCCCAGGGACTGATACACAGCAGCAAACGGTGCGTGCTCCAGCGAGTCCTTGAAGGACTCGAGATGTTCCAGAACAAAGGAATACTGAGAAAGGATCTGTGCGCCACATAGGCGCATGAACTGCGGAAACCCAGGGTCAGAATCCTCATAGCGCGGCTCCATACA
Organism: Clostridiales bacterium; assembly: GCA_019418625.1. Taxonomy (GTDB): domain Bacteria; phylum Bacillota; class Clostridia; order Oscillospirales; family Oscillospiraceae; genus Oscillibacter. Next base: position 12,028 of record DYBL01000082.1, read on the forward strand.
CAACAACTGGTTGGCCGGATGAGCGGGTTTTTCATGGGAATAGAATCCGCCTATGCGCACAGTAATATCCGTGCTGATTAGTTCGGTATTCCGGTATATTTGGTTATGATTACCCCGTTTCCATAACATTTACATCACTCCATTGCAGTAATGTCAACAACCCATCTGCCAAGTGCATTACCGCCGTAGGACCCTGCAATACCGAGTACAAGACCACCAACAGCACCGCCGATTGCCGTTCCCACGCCAGGCATAATCGCTGTTCCTATTGCAGCACCTGCAGCAGCGCCGCCCTTTGCTCCCAGCGCGCCCAGTCCCCAACTTCCACCAATTCCAGCAACTACTGAATATGTTTTCTTTCCAATTTTCCGATCTGCGTCATTTCTACCGTCTGGTACAGCTCCAATGCATCCAATGCAGCCCCAGTAACCAAAAGGACCTTTCCGGCAACACGGACTTTCTTAGCGACTCCATCAAAATCTTTCAGAACACGATAAGCATCGTCAGATATCTGGGTATGGTTCCATGCATTTAGATTTGCACGCTGAAATTCAGATGGATTGTACTTTCCGCTTTTGATGCTTCGTCCCTCAACCGTATTGATATGCGGATAATTGAAACTACCATGCGGTTTATCTGCTCGGAAAACAATGATCCCCTTATTCTGATTTGCACTTCTTTTAGAAAAATCCCAGAGTGCGGATATACCCAATCCTGAAATTTTTGCCGATGTAATTCCTGTAAGAGAGCTTTGGAGCGGATCGACCCATGTAAGGGTTGGAACAGAGCCATGTAACAGTTGCTGCATAAAATCTGCAACTGCTTTTTCTGTCTTCTCCCCGTAAACTCCGTCCTCCAGCAGCCGCCCACCTAAATTCAATTCGTTGAATCTTTGCTGTAACTGGCGGATTTTTGCTGCATCGCCACCCACAAACCATGCCAGCCGCTCGATCATGCTGTCGGAAATACCTGTGCTGATCCCGCAGTGTTCCAGTTCGCTAACAGCGGCACGCAGGTTACGGGCTGTATCGTCTGTGACATAGTTGTTCTCTCGTTCGTTTTGCGATAAATCCCGCTGTAATTGGCGCGCGATATCTTCCAAGGAGTCCTTTATGCCTCCATCGTAGTCATCGCTGTATATGGCAGGAAGATCCTGCAAAAGGACCTTCCGTTCCACATAGTTCAGATATTCTCTGCTGCCAATGGAATACCCACAACGCCCCCGCAGATCTGCCGATTCATTGTTGCTACGGTATGTGTTCAGTACATCCCGTAAGAATTCTTTATCCTTTCCCTGTGAAATATCCTGGAGAAATGCAGTCTTTCTTGCATCGCTCCCTGCCGCAAAGGAAATACTCCAATCCACAGCCTTTTGAAGCAAATCAAGGCACTCACTGGCAAAGAAGTCTAAACAGTTCTTAATTTTTTTGAATTGCGGTTTGGACAGCCCGATCGTCACGCAAAGAACTGCCTGGGAGATAAAAAGAGGATAGATTCAGGATTCCTATGCAGTCACTGCTATGGCTGCAAAAACTGCCGGACATCCTGCATACATCATATAGCGATTGTACCTGCTTGGCAAGTGTGCTCCTTCGATCAGAGGATATATTGCGAATGACGTTTATGTGTTCCTGCAAGTCGTCGTAGATCTCTTCCACTGCGGCGCCAGCACGGTTCCCCACCTCCCGTAATGTTTCGTGGTAATTCGTTTCTGACGGTCTTTGCATCAGCGTGCCAAAAAAAGTGGCGCGGTTTACGCGGTTCCAATAGTCACTGCTCCCCAAAACAGCACCGTTTTCACCAGTTGCTTCCTTGCTCATAGGTTTCCCTTCTGAAAGTTTTCTCAAATGCAGGCCTCCGTATGAAGAAAATTGCATGTTTCTGTGCAACAAACTGACAGAATTTTTACCAGAAAGGCAGCACCGGGCAGGAATTTCCCAGCCCAGTGCTGCCTTATGTTTATTTTGATGGTTACATCGCCTTTCCAATTACATCGCCCATCGTATCCGCTGCCTCCCGCATCATATCCGGCGTGGCGTGGGTATAAGTACTGAGGGTGAACCCTGCCGAGTAGTGTCCCAGGGTGCTGGACAGGGTCTTCACGTCCACCCCATTCTTCAGGGACAGCGTTGCGAAGGTATGCCGGAGATCGTGGAATCTGATATGACTCCAATTCCGCGTATCTGACGGCCCGGCTGCGCCAGCTGGGCGTGTTGATCACAAAGACCTGCGCCGTGGATGACACCCTGGGGGATATCGTATCGGCACTGGAAAGCTGCGGGGACTGTGATCTGATCCTCACAACGGGCGGTGTCTCTGTGGGGCAGAAAGATCTGCTGGAAGCGGCAGTGTGCGCCTTTGGCGCAGAAGTGGTTTTTCACGGCATCGCCATAAAGCCCGGTATGCCCACGCTGCTGGCCAAGCGCGGAAAGACTTTGATCCTGGGCCTTTCCGGCAATCCTTTTTCCGCTGCGGTCCCGTTTGAATTGCTGCTGCGGCCTGTGCTTGCCAAGATGACGCGCGATCCTGATCTGGTGCCGCGGGAGAGGTGGGGGACCGCAGCCAACCGCTTTCCAAAACCCAGTCCGGTCCGCCGCTTTCTCCGGGCCCGCTGCGATGGCGGGACGGTGTCCATGCCCACGGCGCAGTCCAACGGCCAGATGCGCAGCATGATCGGCTGCAACTGCCTGGTGGATATTCCGGCCGGAAGCGGCGTGATCCGCCCGGGGGACCGGGTGCGGCTCCATCTGCTGTGAATCAAGGGAACTGCCGGCCCTGGGGCCGGGGGCTTTCCGCGCGTTACCGGCCTTGGACGAAAGCTTGCCGGAAATCTCTGATTTTGTCTGTAAAAAAGCCATGGGGGCACATTTGTGCCCCCATGGCTTTTTTTCTACTGCGTTTCTACAACTGCCGAGACCCGTGCTTCTCCGGTGGAAGTAGGCTGATCCACCCAGATGACATTTTCCCCGGGAGCCAAGACCGCCGTCAGCGTTCCCATGGAGTCATTGCCGGAGGATCCGTCCTTATCAAGGACCTCGATTTTTACTTCCGAATTATCCTGCCGGGAGAAATAGATCGTATTGAATGGTTCGGAATAGGCATTGCCGTCGCCGAACTCGGATTGATGCTGGCCCCAGAACACCTCTCTTTTTACATCCTTTGGAGACTGATTGTCCTTCCAGTGGTGTTCATCGATGTAGATCAGCCCATCTACGGAGATTTCCATAAAAATGTCGCTCTCATCGTTGAAGCTATCCTTGTTGGCGCAGCTCATGATGTCCGTTACCGTGATCTTGTGGGTATAGTAAGGATTAAAGAGATAGGTGTGGGAAAACTCTCCCAGGCCGTTGAGGTGGACGTCAACGAAAAATGCGGGATCAGACCAATACACGCCCTCATACAGCGGACCGTCGTCAGGGTCATCCTTGATCCAGGGCAGTGTACAGGAGCTGTCGGTGTGGGTATCGCCATGGAAGTGGCCCCAATCGTTGTAGGTATGCCCGGCTCCGCCTACATCGTATCTCCGGTTCCACAATTCGTCCATGGAGATCAGCTTGTAATCATATTCATTGACATAGCTGCCGGAAAAATCCGCCGGCATAACGGCCTGTCCGCTTACAAACCGGAAAACGATCCCGTCTCCGCCGTTGGCACCGGCACCGTCATATGCACGCACGCCGTGGCCGGCATCACTGCCGATGCCATTGGCGGACAAATATACCGTGGGTCTGTGGCCGTCCAAAAGGATGCCGCCGTCGATATCGTCGGAACCGTCCGAAAGACTGCTGTCGTTGCTGTACTGATACCAATGATTGTGGGCCTGGGTCTCCATCAGCTGCAGCGTGCCGAATTCCGACGCATCCTTGCGGATCACCAGGATACAGCCCTCCAAATCATTTTCGTGTTTTTCCAGGCTGATCGGGCCATCATCTCGGGGATAATAGAAATCATATTCGATAAAGTAGTGCGTCAGCGTTTCCCGAACGGAGAAATACGCCGAAGGCACCTGGGGATAATTCTCCAGGTTCTCCCAATTGTTGTCACCCCGCCAGTCGCCGTCGTAGTTGAATGCGGTCGGGATGTCCGCGCGGGTCAAATAGGTGTCGTTTACATCCTGGTAGATCGTGGGGGCCCAGTGCTCCGCCAGATCACGGTACGCCTCGGAGGGCATTTATGTCGGGATCTCCGTGCTCACAGCAGCTGCGGATATGGAACACATCATGCATAGAAGGAGCGCAAGCGCCAAACAGCATACACGTTTCATGGGACCATCCTCACCTTTCTCCGGAGTTCGTTCAGGTTTCTGCCGAGAAGTGCACACAGGTGTGTGCCGGGGAAGAAATCGTTCCTTTTTTTACCGCGTCCGTAATATGCAGTTGACAGCCTCGGGCCAGCACCGCCTCCAATGCGCTGCAGGAAGGACAGTCATCCGTTCGGGTATTGGATACCGAGATGACCACGTGCTGGGGGGAGAGCATTTCCAGAAGCTTTGGCGTGATGGAGTCCCGATGGCCGTGATGGGGCAGCTTCATAATGGTGCAGGGGGAGAGGTCGTGCTTTTCCCAACAGGCTGCATAAACATCTCCCGGCAGCTCAACGGAGGTGCTCCCGCAGACAAGGCGCATACGGATGCTGGTGTTGTTGATGAAGCCATCCAGTTCATCCAGCTGCGTGCCGTCGGCGGCACCATCCAGCACGTTCTGCCAGATTTCCCACTGCCGCCGGAACAGCGCCCGGTCTTCCAGATAGACCTCCGCCCGGAGGGAGGAGGTCAGCTCCACCGGCGCAAGCGTGTGCTCGATGAGCCGGAAGACGGTATCCTGCGCTTCCATGACTTTCAGGGCCGACAGGTAAATGTTCAGGGATTCCAGCAGGCACCGTGCACCGGCGGAGAATTGCTTTTCCACCGGGACCTGGCTGCCCCAGTATGCCCGCCCCGGCAGATAGCTGCACCAAAATTCCTTGACACGGACCGTTTGCAGCAGCTGCGTCAGTCCTCCGCTGTGGTCCCGGTGGAGATGGGTCAGCACCAGCAGGTCCAGGGTATGGATCCCCTCCTGGCGCAGGAAGTCTGCCGCGGTGATCCGCCTGGAGCCCGGACCAATGTCACCAACGGTCACATCTCCGCAGTCTACCAGCATGGAAAAGGCGGCGTCTGTATCTCTGACAAGAATGGCGTCTCCGTAGCCTACGTTGATAAAATCAACCAGCAGCATCCATACCACCGTCTTTCAATATGTGGAGTTTGTGGGTGTCCAGGCACAGCTGCACCTGGCCGGACCTGGCGCCGGTCAGATCCACATTGGCGTCGTCGATGATGAATACCTCCTCTCCGACGCGCACCCAATAGCGGATCATACGACCCAGGAAGCTGTAATTTTCAATGGTGCCGGAAAGCGTTGTACCGTCCGGGGCAGTCTCGCCGGGGCGAAGGAGCCGGATGCACTCCGGCCGGACCACCAGGGTGACCTGTTCCCCGTCCTGGACAGGAGCGTCCTCCACCCGCAGGCACATACCGGCGTGCTCCACGGAAAGGCCGTCCTCTGTGCGGCGGGTGCGGCCTACCAGGAAGTTCACCGTGCCCACGAAGTCTGCCACGAATCGGTTGGCCGGGCGGAAGTAGATCTCCCAGGGGCTGCCTACCTGCTCGATGCGGCCCTTGCGCATGACGGCGATGATATCAGACATGGACAAAGCCTCGTCCTGATCGTGGGTGACGTAAATGGTGGTGATGCCCAGCTTGCGCTGGATCTGGCGCAGCTCCGTCCGCACGTCTACCCGCAGCTTGGCGTCCAGATTGCTGAGGGGTTCGTCCAAAAGCAGGATCTCCTGCCCCATCACCAGCGCCCGGGCAAAGGCCACCCGCTGCTGCTGTCCGCCGGAGAGCTGCTTGGGGAAGCGGCCGTCAAGGCCCTGGAGATTGAACATTTCCAGCATCTCAGCCACCCGGCGGTCCTTGTCCTCCTTGGGCATCTTCTGCAGCTTGAGCCCGTAGGAGATGTTCTCATAGACCGTCATGTGGGGAAAGAGCGCGTACTCCTGGAACACCAGCGGGGTGTTCCGCTTGAAGGGCGGCAGGCCGTTCATCCGCTTTCCGCCCACCAGCACGTCGCCCTCCTCCGGCTCGGAAAAGCCGGCCAGCTGCCGCATGAGGGTGGTTTTGCCGCAGCCGGAGGGTCCCAGCAGCGTCACGAAGGCGCCCTTGGGGATTTGCAGGGATACGTGGTCCAGCGCCACGAAATCGTCAAATTTTTTGACAACGTTTTTAAATTCAATGTAAGCGTCCATCAGGATCTCCTCCCCTTTACAATTCCAGCTTGATGCCCTGTCGGCCCAGGATCCACTGCGCCAGCCGCAGCACGGTAAACGCGATGGTGATCAGGACCACGGTGAAGGCCGCAGCTTCGCCCCACTGTCCGCTCTGCACCAGCACCATGACCGAGATGGTGCCCACGGTGGTGGAGGGCGCGTAGAGGAAGATCACCACGCTCAGGCAGGTGACGGACCGCAGGAAGGAGAGAACGAAGCCGGAGAGGAAGGGCGCTTTCAGCAGAGGGATGATCACGTCCTTGAAGGAGCGGAAGCTGTTGGCGCCCAGATTCAGGGCTGCGTCCTCCACAGAGGCACCGATCTGCTGCAGACCGGCGGTGGCGGCGCTGTAACAGGTGGGCAGGTTCCAAAACAGCAGCGCCAGGACCATGATGGCGCTGGTGCCGGTGAGGGACAGCCAGCCGCCGTTGAAGGCCATGACGAAGCCGATGCCCAGGAACATGCCGGGGATGGCGCCGGGCAGAATGGCCAGAAAGTCCAGGAAGCGGTTGAGCCCCACCTGCTTTTTCTGTACGATGTAGGCCAAGACCATGGCCAGGAAGGCGGCACCCACAGAGGACAAGAAGGCGTAGCGGATGGAGTTCCAGATCTGCTTGCCCTTCAGGAATACATATTGCAGGTTCTCCCAGGTGAAGGACCAGTCATAGCCCCAGGTCTTGGTGAAGGCACCGTAAAAGAGCGTGCCGTAGACCAGCAGGACGAACAGGGAGATCAGCATGGTCAGGGAGAACAGCGTCCACTTGACCCATTTGGGAACCGGGAAGGGGTGCAGGGAGATCTCCTTGCCGGTGATGGTGACGTACGACCGGCGCCCCACCCAGAAGCGGTTCACCAGGAACAACGTTACCGCCGGGATCAGCAGGGCCACCGCCAGAACGGAGGCGGTACTCATATCGTACCAGCCGTTGATCTGCATGTAGGCCTCCGTGGGCAGCAGAGCCAGGTCACCGCCGATCATGATGGGGTTGCCGAAATCCGTCAGCACATTGATGGCGGCGATCAGGGCGCCGCCGGCCACGCCGGGGCGGCACAGGGGCCAAAAGACGTCCCGGAACACCTGCCAGCGGCTGGCGCCCATGTTATAGGCCGCATACTCCAGATTGGTGGAGATGCCACGGATCACGCCGTAGATGACCGAATAGGCATAGGGGAAAAAGGTGACGGTCTGTACGATCCACAGGCCCAGACGGCCGTAGATGTCCACATGCAGGCCCAGCAGTCCCTTGGTGATGATGCCCTGAACACCAAAAAGCAGGATGTAGCTCAGGGCCACGATGAAAGGCGGAGAGACGATGGGCAAAAGCGTAATAAAGCGAAAGAGCTTTTTGCAGGGAACGTCCAGCCGGGCGATCACATAGGCAAACAAAAATGCCACAGCTGTGCAGGAGATGGTGGAGATCAGCGTCATGAAGAGGCTGTTTTTGATGGCGGTAAACCAGCGGGGCCGTTTGAACAGCTCCAGATAGGTTTCCGCGTCCGGGAAGAGAATGACCCGGATCACCGGATATACCACGAAGAGTCCTACAAACAGGATGATGGCAACGATGGCCACCAGCAAAAGCGGCTCGTTTTTCAGCCGCTTCATCTCCTTGAACGACTCCCGCGCGGAAGTCCCAACGGCCATGGGCGGATACCTCCTTCTTGTTTTTTCCACGTACGAAAAGTGCCTGCCTGCAGAACAGGCAGGCACTTTTCACTTGATGGTGTCAGGTGCGGTTGGACATGATTTCGGCTTCAAACTTTTCCAGAACGGCTTCCTTCATGGCGGTGGCCTGGTCACGGTCATAGTCCACCAGATCCACCTCGTCCAGAGCGGGCAGTCCCTCGGGAGCGGCCACATCCGTGCGGACGGGATAGCGGTAGGAGGTGGCCACGCTCAGCTCCTGGGCCTCCTTGGTCAGCAGCCAGTCCATGAAGATCTTGGCGTTTTCGGTGTTGGGACCGCCGTTGATGATGGCGGCGCCGCCGATCTCATAAGCGGTCTGCTTGGGGATGATCAGCTTCAGGGGATAGCCTTCCTGCTGGGTCTTGAAGCTGTCATGGGCCCAGGCGATGGAGGCGATGAATTCGCCGGTGGCAACGGGGCTGATGACGTCGCCGGCACCCTGATAATAGTGATGGACGTTCTTGTCCAGCTCCTTCAGATACTCCCAGGCGCCGTCCTCACCCAGACGGAAGATCTGGCAGGCGGTGGCGATGTAGGCGCCGCCGGCGGTGGTGGGATTGGACCAAACGAACACGTCCTTGTAGTTGGGGTCCAGCAGGTCGTCCCAGGTCTCCGGCAGAGCCACGCCCTTGGACGCCAGCTCCGCTTCAAAGCGCTCTTCGTTGATGATGATGCTCAGAACGCCCATGTACCATCCCTGCCACATGTGGTTGGGATCGTTGAAGCGCTCGTCCAGGTCGTCGTTATTGGGGGAGTCATATTCCAGGAAGGCGCCGGCCTCCGCCAGGGAGCCGTACAGATCCACGGAGCCGCCCACCAGGAAGTCCGCCTGGGGATTGTCCATCTCCGCCTGCACGCGGGCCACGGCGTCGCCGCCGCCCAGGGAGATGTACTCGATCTCAATGCCGGTGTCCTTTTTGAACTGCTCGGCAATGGCGATGGTGTTGTCTTCGTTCAGCGCGGAGTAGACGATCAGTTTGCCGCCGGTTTCGGAACCGCCTTCCTCACCGGAGGGGGTGCCTTCCTCACTGGAGCCGCAGCCGGCCAGAAGGGAAAGGCACATGAGTGCTGCAAGAGCCATGCTGAAGAACTTTTTCATAGGTGACATCTCCTTTTCATTCAATTACCCCTTGTGGGACGCGACAGGGATGGTCCCTTTTAACGTTACGGTATCACTAAAATTGGAACGTGTCAATTTGTTTTTCGCAGATTTTACATAGATCCTCTGCAATTTTTACAAAATGAATAGAAAAGATCCACGGAAACTATACAAAACCAACAGCGGCGCGGATGGGCGCTTGGCCTTGCCAGCGGCTGTGCGAAATAGTAAAATAAATACGAAGTTCATGGTGCAGGGAGGCGGTAGAATGCCCACGATCAAAGATATCGCCCGGGAAGCTGGGGTTTCCCATGGCACGGTTTCCAATGTGATCAACGGCCGCGGCAATGTCAGTGTGGAAAAAATTCGCCTGGTCTGGCAGGCGGCGGAGAAGCTGGGATACAAGGTGAATGCCAAAGCCCAGAGCCTGCGTCAGGGCAAGGACCGGACCATCGCCGTGCTGCTGCCGGGCATCGAGGATATTCGGTATGCCACCATGTACGAGGTGTTTCAAAGCGAGTTCGTGCAGCGGGGGTATGCTGTGCAGCTCTTCTCCACCCATTCCATAGAAACCACGGAGCTGGCCATGCTGTCCGATGCGCTGAACGCCCGTGTCAGCGCCGTGATCACCAGCTCCTGCCTGGCGGATGCGGTGGACCGGTATCGGGCGGAGACCCCGGCTCTTCCGCTGGTGTTTTTGCAGCGGACCGGCTGCGCCTATACAGATGTGATGTGCGCCGGGTTTGATCCGGAGCGGGCCGGGCGGGAGATCGGGCAGTACCTCCGGCAGCACTGCGCCGGCCGGGCGGGCCTTTTTATGGAGACTACGCCCGTGACGGATGCCGCCTTGTTCCTGAAGGGATTCCGGACGGTCTATCCCGCGGAGGACCCCTCCGTCCAGGTCATCGGCTGTCCGAATCACCAGATCGACTTGCGGGCTTTTGAATTTTTTGATCCGGACACCGCGTATGACTATATCGCCTGCACGGATGTGCGGCGGGAGGCGGCGCTGCGGGCGGCATCCGCTTATGCCAGCCGCCAGCCCTGCCCCCGGCTGATCACCCAGTCCATCCGCTCCGCTGTCACGGATCCCGGCGCGCTGGTCTATGAGCTGGACTACAAGCGGCTGGCGCACCGGATCGTCAAGACCCTCTGCAGCCGCCTGGATAAGCAGACCCCGCTCCCGGCCCAGCTCCATATGAAAAACGACGGGTTCCGTACCCCTGTTTCCGTGCCGGTGCTGTCCGAGCAGTGCCTGCGGATGCTGACCATGGCCTCCCCCTCCACGGAGGCGCTTTCCCACCTGCTGCCGCACCTGGAAAAGAGCGCGGGCATTCACCTGGAACTGACGGTCCTTCCGTCCTTGCGGGATGTTTATGATGTGCTTCAGACGCCTTCCCGCAGCCGCTATGATCTGATCCGCATGGATGTGGCCTGGATGGATGAGCTGGCCGAGCGCTTGTTCCGCCCGCTGGACCAGATCCCCTTTGACTGGGACGGCCTGCTGGCAAAGGTCATTCCGGAGCTGGGGGAGAACTATACGGTCTCCCACGGCACGCGCTATTGCGTGCCCTATGACCCCAGTACGCAGCTGATGTTTTACCGCCGGGACCTGTTCACCGACCCCACCTATAAGCGGATGTACTTTGAGGCCTACCGCAAGGAGCTGAAGGTCCCGGAGAGCTTTGGAGAATACAACCGCATTGCCGGATTCTTCACCCGCAGCCGCAATCCGGCCTCTCCCATCCAGTATGGTTCCGCCGTTGCCGGGGGAAACGTGGTCACGAGCCCCAGTGAGTTTATGCCGCGCCTTTTTGAGGCGGGGGGCGACCTGCTGGACAGCCGCGGGCGGATCACCATTTATACGCCGCAGGCCCTTTCGGCACTGAAAAACTACCAGGAAACGTATTCCTGCTCGGACCGCATCGTGCACGATGTTTGGAAGAACGTGCTGGAGGGATTTGCCGACGGGTCAGCCGCCATGACGGTGGTGTTTATCAACTACGCCTCCCACATCCTGAATTCCAAGATGTCCAGCATCGCCGGAAAGCTGGGATTCGCGCCGGTCCCCGGCGGAGTGCCCCTGCTGGGCGGCGGCGTGGTGGGCATTACACGGGACTGCACCCACCCGGAGACCGCCTGTGCCTTCCTGTCCTGGCTGTATTCGGATCTGGTGGCCCCGGTCTTTACTACCCTGGGCGGCCTTTCCCCGTGCCGCTCCGCTTATGGGAATCGGGACATCAACGAGCGGTATCCCTGGCTCTCCACGGCACGCCGCAGCTTTCCCAGTGCCCGCCGGCGGGGGAACAGCAGCTATTACAGCAACTTCAGTGAGCTCCAGATGGAAAACATCATCGCCTCCAGTGTGCGCCAGGCGCTCCTCGGCGTGATCGGCGCCGAAGATGCCTTGCGGCAGGCCCAGGCGGACTGCGAGGCCCATTTTCAGCCCAACAGATAGGGCCCGGCGGAAAAACGAAGGGCGCATAGGCCGGCGTTTCCGGCCCGGCCGGGAAGATCCCTGCAAAAAAAGGAGCCGCTTTTAAAAGCGGCTCCTTTTTTGTCGATGCAAGCCGGCGGCTGCGCCGGAGGTTTTCATTGGTACAGCTTGGGGATGCGGAAGCTCTGTTCCCCATTGGCCTCGTCGGTCACGGTGCCGGCGGGGAAGAGGATCACAGGATTGCCCTCCTCGTCCACCTGGAAGGCGGTGGTCTCATCAATGGCCACGTAGTCGGTCAGGGGGGCGTTGTCCTCAATGGGATAGTAGCGCACGTCCGGGTCCTTTTCCATGCGGTTGCCCATCTGCATGGTGATGGTCTCCGTGAGATAGGAGACGTAATCCTCGCCCAGCAGATCTTCCAGGGTGGGCTCTTCCGAAGTCTCCTGCGCCGCGGGAGGCGTTTGCTCCTGCGCGGGCGGGACGCTTTCTTCCTGCCCATCGGCGGCAGATGCGGCACAGCCGGAGAGCAGCAGCGCACAGAGCGAAAGCACCAGCAGCGCAAACAGCGGATAGCGATTCTTCTTCATAACGGATACCTCCTTTTTGTGCTTGGGCCCGCCGTTGGGGCCCGTTCCCTTTTGGTATCTTTACTATAAGGTCCCCTTGCCGCAAAGTGGCCGCATAAAGGCATCATTGCTGCATCATTGTGCGCTGGGACTGTCCTGGGCGTCGCCGGCGGGAAAAACGCCCAGCGGCTCCACACAGAGCCGCCCGGTGTCGCGCTCTGTCCGTGCGGTGTACAGCACGCCGTCCGTTTGCGTCAGCTCCCACACGGCATCGCTGCGGGGCCGAGACTCCAGACCCAGCCCATCCAAAAATCGCTGGCCCAGTACGGCGGCGGAGGGCAGCGAATCCCGGACGGAGCGCAGGGAGCAGTCGATCCACAGCGGCAGCCCGGTTTCCTGGTCAATTACCAGCCACAGGTCATCCTGTCCGGCGGCCCTGCCCTGGAGATACAGCAGCCCGGCGGACAGCGCGCCGTCAGACTGGACATAGACGGCCCGGGTCCCGCTCAGATATTCCAGGCTGTCCCGGTCAAAGTCCTCCGGCAGGACGCCCCAGGCAAGAAGAAAGTCCACGCTTTGGAGCAGTGCGGCTTCTGCCTGCTCCGCCTCCGGCTCTCCCGGGGAGGGGAGAGGCTGGGTGGTGGAATAGACCGCAAGGTCCGGGTAGCGGATGGCGCGGACCAGCAGCGCCAGCTTTTGTGCCAATGTGGCCTCCCGAATGGTCAGCTCCTCCTCCGCCAAAAGCTCGGTATGGATGGTCCCCAGAGTCTGCCGGTCCCGCAGGGCGGAGATCTGCGGCGGCAGCAGCAGGGCCGCAAGCACCACCAGACCGGTCACTGCCGGCAATGCCCAGGCTTTTGCACGCTTCAATGGCCCGCACCTCCTTTCAAAAAGACCCGTGCCCGGGTCCCGCGGCCGGGCTCGCTTTCAAATTCCAGCGCAGCGCCGTGGAGCGTCACGATCCGCTGGCATACGGTCAGTCCCAGACCGGCGCCGCCCTGGGCTCTGGAGCGGGATTTGTCCGCCATGTAAAAGGGCTCCGTGATCCATCTCAGATCTTCCGGCGCGATGCCCCGGCCGTCATCCGTGACGCAGATGGTGTATCCGTCCTCCGAGGAAGAACCCTCCAACAGGATATGTCCGCCCCGGGAGACGGCCTTGCGGGCGTTGTCCAAAAGATTCAGACACACGGACGCCATCAGGTCCGGCTCTATGAGCGCCGTGCCCGGCTGGGCGCGGACCTCCAGACAGACGCCGTCCCGCTCCAGTGCCGGACGCAGTACGCCGGCGGCGCGGTTTAGGAAAGCGGACATTTCCGTCTCCCGCAGGGCCACTCCGTCCTTTTCCAGCACGAACATGTCCAATAGCTTCCGGGAGAGGTTTTCCAGCCGGCGTCCCTCCCGGAAAATGTACCCGGCGCCCTCCCGCACCAGCTCCGGGTCCTCCGGCCGTGCCAGCAGCAGCTCCCCGTAGCCGATGATGGCCGTCAGGGGCGTTTTGGTCTCGTGGGCGAAGCTGTGGAGAAACTCCTCCTGGCGGCGGGCGTGGTCTGTCAGCTCGGCTACATGGCGCTCCAGCTGCGCGGCCATCTGGTTGAAGTCCCGGCCCAGGCGGGCGATCTCGTCATCCCCCCGGACCTCCACCCGCCGCTCCAGCGCGCCGCCGGCTACCTGGCGGGCCGCCTCGGAAAGCCGTCCCAGGGGCCGGGTCATCCAGGCGCTCAGGGCCAGGACGGCTCCCTCGCCGTCGCTGAGGAGGAAGCGCACGCTGTCCCGGCTTTCGGAGGCCTCCCCGGCAAGGCGTGCCGCCTCCTCCTGGGTGAAGGTGCGGGAAAACTGCATCTGCCGCAGCAGCGTGCGCCGCAGGAGGGTATTTTCCGTGGTCACCAGCTCCGCCTGGGCGTCCAGTCCGGCGCGGAACTGTCCGTCGATGAGCACAAAGCCGCCGATGGAGCAGGCCAGGGCCGTGATGGTCACCATGCTGCAAAACAGCTTCCAGAAAAGGCGCATCCCCTCACCCCTCCAATCGGTAGCCCACTTTGTATACCGCGCTCAATCGGTCCTCCAGCCCCAGCTTCTTGCGCATTCGCTGGACGTGGAGGTCCACGGTACGGCTGTCGCCCAGGTATTCCTCGTTCCACACCCGTTCAAAGATGCGGTCCCGGCACAGCGCCACGTTCTTGTTCTGCACGAACAGCACCAGAAGGTCGAATTCCTTGGCCGTCAGCGCCACCGGCTGCCCGTTTTTGCGCACGATCCGGGCGGCGGGGTCGATCTCGATGTCCGGCTCCAGCCGCAGGATCTGGGCGGCCTTGCCGCAGCGCCGCAGCACGGTCTCCACCCGGGCCAGCAGCTCCGGCAGGGCAAAGGGCTTGGTCAGGTAGTCCTCGGCGCCCCGGCGCAGGCCCCGCACCCGGTCCTCCACCTCGCCGCGGGCGGTGAGAAAGATCACCGGCACCTCCAGGGCCTTGCAGTAATCCAGCAGCTCATAGCCGTCCGCGCCGGGCAGCATGATGTCCAGCAGCGCAAGGTCGAAGGACTCTTTTTCCAAAAGGTCCGCCGTCTGAGTGCCGTCCGGAGCCCAGGTGCAGCGATAGCCTGCCCCCGTCAGCACGGTCCGCACCAGACCGGCAATGGCGGGTTCGTCCTCCGCAATGAGGATCCTGTTCATTCCACGCACCCCCTTTTTCCTTAAAGAAGCGCCCGCAGCCATCATTTTTGCATCATGCCCGGGCGAAAAGACAAACAGGCGCCCGCATGGATGCGGACGCCTGCTGTTTCCTGCGGGGCGGATCAGTAATTCATTCCCACAATGGCCAGATGGCCCTCATAAACGCCGAAGATGATGTTGGGCCGACCGTCGGCGGAGAGGACGAAGCCTGCCTCACTGGGCTGGAGATCTTCGGTTTCCGCCGCGGCGATCTGGTCGCACATCTCCTGGGTGAAGATCCGGTCAGCGCCCAGGGCGGTGAATTCCTCCCGGGTATTCACAAAGGCGGGATCTTCCGTAAAGCCGACATAGTTGGGGAGCATCATCAGATCTGCCAGCGCCTCCAGGTCCTGGTCCGCCACGACCTCCTGGATCTTTCGTGCAAAGTCTGCCGCGGCCTCTGCGTCCACATCGAAGTTGTCCGCATAGGCGGGGGCGTCCTCCTCGCCGGCGGCATCCTCCTGGGGAGCCTCCTCCGGCGCCTCCTCACCGGCGGGATCGGCGGTTTCCGCCTCACCAGAACCGGAGGGATCGGTCTGGCCGCTCTGGACGGGGGGCTCCTGGGAAGAGGGCTGGCTGCTTTGGCCGCAGCCGGCCAGCATCAGGCAAAGTGCTGCTGCCAGCAGCATCAGGCCGAAACGTCTGTTCATATGGCGTGGTCCTTTCTGCTTTGAGATTACCGGCACATGGATGTGCTTTCTTCCTAGACGCACGATGGGGCGAAAAAGTTTGGATGCCCGGGGAAAAACCATGTGCCCGCTCCGGTTTGTCCTGCCGGCGGAGCGCCTGCTGCGTACAAAAAGAGCCTGTATTGCCATTTGGCAATACAGGCTCTTTTGGATGGCTGCTTTTTGGATGGGATACAGGAGATGCGGGAAGATCAGTCATAGTAACTGAAAATCCCTGTGCGCATGTTCCACATGTTGTTTTTGATCCGGAGATACTCTTTGAGGCCTGCCAGGCCGTACTCCCGGCCGATCCCGCTGTTCTTGTTCCCGCCGAAGGGGCAGTTCATCTGGGATCCGTTGGGCATATTCACCCAAACGGAGCCGGCGTTGATCTTTTGGGCGGCAAAATAAGCGGTGCGGTAGTCGCTGGTAAAAATGTTGGCGCCCAGGCCGAATTTCGTGTCATTGGCCAGGCGGATGGCTTCCTCAATGTCCCGGTAGCGCTGGACGCACAGGACGGGGCCGAAGATCTCTTCCTGCACACAGGGATCGTCCTGCTGGATGTGGTCCAGGATCGTGGGCAGGTAGAAGCTGCCGTTTTTGCAGTCGCCCTCTTCGTACGGCGCGCCGCCGCACACGAGGCGGGCGCCGTTGTTCAAAGCGGTTTGCACGTACCGGTGAACGGTCTCCCGCTGCTTGGGGGAGATCAGCGTGCCCATCTCGGTGGCAGGGTCCATGGGATCGCCCAGCTTCAGGGCGCTCACTGCCCGGCTGAGCTTTTCCAAAAACACATCGTAGATGTCCTCATGCAGGTAGAGTCTGGTGGTGGCGCAGCAGACCTGTCCCTGGTTGGAGCAAAGGCCCAGGACCAGGCACTGGACGGCCGAGTCCATGTTGCAGTCAGGCTCCACGATCACGGGGCCCTTGCCGCCAAGCTCCAAGATGGTCTTTTTGATGACCGGGGACTGAGCGGAAAGCTCCATGAGACGCCGTCCCACGGCCTCGCTTCCCGTAAAGGCGATGACGTCCACGTCTTCATCCCGGGCCAGTGCTTCGCCGCAGACAGAGCCCGCACCGGAGATGATATTCACCACGCCCTCCGGCATGCCGGCTTCCAAAAAGACCTCGCCCAGCATAGCGGTGGTGATGGGCGTCATGCTGGACGCCTTGCATACGCAGGTGTTGCCCGCCGCCAGAGCGGGGGCCAGGCTTCTGGTCAGCAGATGCAGGGGATAATTGAACGGGCTGATAACGGCCACCACGCCGTACGGCTCATAGGTGGTGAAGTCGAACAGGCCCCGTTTCAGACCGTTTTTCACGGGGATCACTTCGCCGTGCACCTCCCGGGAGATGCCGGCGAAATACTCAAAGGCATAGGCGGAGAAACGAATATCGAAGCCCATGGTCTCGGCAATGGGCTTGCCGGCGTCACGGGATTCCATTTCCGCAAATTCCCGCTCCCGTCTGGTGATGCCCTGGCTCACACGCAGCAGGATTTCCGCTCTGTCGTTGGGATCCATATCCCGCCATGCGGGAAAGGCTTTCCTGGCCGCGGCGCAGGCGGCCCGGACATCGTCGGCGGTGGCGGAGGCCAATTTGGCCAGGACCTCACCGTTGGCCGGGTTGCGGGATTCAAAATACTGTCCGTTTTGGGAAGGGACCCACTGATTGCCGATCAATAAATCATACGTTCTCATAAGAACCTCAATTCATCATCAAAAAATTGACTGCGTAGATTCTCCAAGCACCAGTTTCGGTTCGATGATGATGGTCTTCACAGAGGAAAAATCCGTGTTGTGGATGTCATTTTCCTGGATCCGCTGGATCACGATCTCGCAGACCTCCTTGGCCACCGCCTCCACGGGAAATTCCACACTGGTGATCGTGGGGCAGGTGTAGCGCGCCAAAGGCATGCAGTCGTATCCGATCACGGAAATGTCCTGGGGCACCCGCTTGCCGGATTCTGCGAATCCGCGGATCGCGCCTACCGCCATCACGTCGTAGTAGGCCAGGCAAGCGGTGATCTCAGGGTCCCTTTGGAGGATGGCCAGGGCTGCCTGATAGCCCGCCTCGTAATCATAGCCCTGGGCCGTCACGATGCATTGAGACTCGATGCCCAGCCGCTCCAGCGCGTCGCAGTATCCGCGGCGCTGGTCGCTGGAGTGGGACTGGCTCTTCTTGCGGTCTATGTATCCGATCCGGCGGTGGCCCAGAGAGGCCAGATACTCCACGGCCTTGACCGTGGCGGTGTAGTTGTCCAGGGTCACGACGTCCGCTTCCAGATTTTCGATCTGACGGTCCACCAGCACCAGCGGTATGCCCTGCTGCTTGGCTTCCGATAGAATGGCGGGGTCGTCTGTGGTGGGGATGCTGACAATGGCATCCACACGCTTTTTGATCAAGTTGGAGATCTCCAGGTTTTCCTGCTCTGCGTCATAGGAGGTGTTGCAGATGATCAGGTTTTCCTGGTATTCCAGCAGCCTTCGCTGGAGATATTCCGCAAAGGCGCCCATGGTTTCGTTGGAAATGCAGGGCAGCACCAATCCCACGGTATAGGATCGCTTCTTGCGCAGGCCGCCCACCAGCTGATTGGGGTAGTAACCCAGGCTTTTGATGGCCTCATTGACCTTCTCCCTGGATTCGTCGCTTACGTAACGGGTATTGTTCAAAACATGAGATACCGTTGCGATAGAGAGATTTGCCGCCGCTGCTACATCCTTGATGGTGGGCATCTTTTGACGTGATCTTCCCATAGGTTTCCGTTTACCATCACGGCCATTATCCGAATATCCTCATCGAACAAGACCAGATCGGCATCCTTTCCTACTTCAATCGTACCTTTCCTATGAAGAATGTTCAGCATTTGCGCCGGCGTCCTGGTGATCATTTCCACGGCGTGTTCCAAGGGAACTCCGGCCTGGCGGTACATGGTGCGGACCAGACGGTCCGCCGTGGCGATGCTGCCGCCGAAGCTGGCCCGGCCGGGCATGTAGGCGACGCCGTCGGCGACCTCCACTTCCTGGCCGTTTTTCAGCCCGCCCAAAAGACTGCGGGTGCACTCCGTTCCCGCTGCCCGCATGGAATCCGTCACCAGGCAGATGCGCTGGGGCCCTTTGCACCGATAGATGAGCCGCAGCAGCGATGGGGGAAGATGGCAGCCGTCCGCAATGATCTCAGCGGTCAGTTCGTCGTAAATCAGGGCGCTTTCTGCCACGCCCAGGTGCATCACAGCATTTTTCCGGGTCAAACGCGACATTCCGTTGTAAAGGTGCGTAACCATAGTATATCCACTGTGGATTGCCTTTTCAACCTCTTTCTCCGTGGCGTTGCTGTGCCCGATTGAAGCGATGATGCCGCGTTCCCGCAGGATTTGCCCCATTTCCAGTGCACCGTCCAGCTCGGGTGCCACCGTCCATTTGAGAATATGGGGGAACCGGTCCAGAAGGGTGAGGTATTCCTCGGGGGCGGGGTTTTTCAGGTACCGCATGTCCTGCGCGCCGTTTTGCTCCGGGGCGAAGTAAGGCCCTTCCAGATGGGTGCCCAGGATATTGGGCATGTGGTCGTGTATGGAGCTTGCCTGGTCAATCAGTTCCAGATTGGATACCAGGTCGTCCCATGTGCTGGAGAGCGTGGTGGGCACGATGGACGTGGTGCCATGGTGCAGATGCGTGCGGCAGGCTGCCAGCACTGCATCCAGGGATCCGTCCATGAAATCATGTCCGCCCGCCCCGTGGGTGTGCATATCGATGAACCCCGGCGCCAGATAGCAGCCCTGGGCGTCGATGACCTGACCTGCAAAGTCCTGGGGGTCCATGGGCAGATCCGTCAATGCGGAGATCTTTCCGTCGGTGACCCGCAGCGTCCAGCAGGGAGGGAGGATGCGATAGGGCGTAATGATCCGGGCGTTGATGATAAGAGCGTCCATGTCTCACCTCAGCTTTCTGCGGGGCTGCATACCTCCCAGTCGACTTTTGCGGCGGAGTCGGCGTCCAGATACAGCCAGGCGTTGCGGTGCTGGCGGAGGATGGAGGCCGGCAGGTCGGTGGAGATCGCCTCCGTGAAGAACCGACCGATGATCTCCGCCTTGGAGCTGTCCGGCACGATGGTCACCGCGCAGGGGGCCCGGAGCAGGGCCGGCATGGTGATGGTCATGGCGTGTTTGGGAACGGAATCGTAGGTATCGAACCACCCGTCGTGCACCTGCTGCCAGATGCAGGTCTCGTCCAGCTGCGGGTTCATCTTCACGTCGGCCGGGTCGTAGAAGTCGGCGATCCCGGGGTCGTTGAACGCCAGGTGTCCGTTTGCCCCGATGCCCAGCAGGCAGATGTCTACCGGGAACTGCCGCAGCAGATCGGTGTATCGTTGGCACTCCTGCTGGATGTCGGGGGCGTTTCCGTCCATATAATAGACAGCCTTGAACGGACGCTTTTCAAAAAACCGCACCCGCAGATAATTGCCGAAGGACTGGGGCGCGTCGCCCGGCAGGCCGATGTACTCATCCATATGGAAGGCGCGGATCTTCTCCCAGGGGATATCCTCCCGCGCCAGGAGGGCATTGAGCACGTCCATCTGGGAAGGAGCGGAGGCAAAGATCATATTGACTTCCGACTTCTTTTTCAAAGTTTCCTGAATCAGCCGGGCGACGGTCTCCGCGCCGGCGGAGCCCATCTCGCTTCTCGAATCGCTGACGCTGACGCGCAGCTTTTCAAAACGATACTTCTTTTCCATGGCGATCCATCCTTTACTTTTCAATTTTCCGCTTGCGCATCAGGTCTACCAGCACGGCCAGCAGCAAAATCAATCCCAGGATCGTTTTTTGCCAGTAAACATCCACGCCCAGCAGGTTGAATGCGTTGGTGATCAGCGCCATGACCAAAACACCCAGGAAAGAGCCGAAGATGGTTCCCTCGCCGCCGTTGACGGAGCATCCGCCGATGACGCACGCAGCGATCACGTTCATTTCCATGTTTTGTCCCTGGGTGGGGATCGCGCCGCCCATACGGGCTGCCAGAAGCACGCCCGCGATGCCGGACATAAGGCCCATGAAGGTGTAGCCGAAGATCCGGAGGCGGTCGACCTTGATTCCGGACAGCTTGGCGGCCTCCTCGTTGCCGCCGATAAAGTAGAACTGCCGGAACCAGGCGGATTTGGCGAACAAAACGCCGAATACCACCATCAAAAGCAAGGAGATGATGATGGGAGACTGGATCTTTCCGAAGACCAGCACGCGGCCCAGCACGTTGTACTCTTCTGGGAAGTTGGGCTTACCGACGCCCTTGGTCAAAATGTAGATCAGGCCGCGCACGATATTCTGCATGGCCAGCGTGGCGATCATGGGCGGGACCTTCAGCTTGGCCACCAGAACGCCGTTGATGGCGCCGACCACCACCGCGGCCAGCAGACCGCCGGCCACAGCGGCGAATACGCCCATGTGGGCATCCAGGATCAATCCGCTGATGACGCCGGTAAAGCCGGCGATGGCGCCGATGGACAGGTCCAGACCGCCCAGGATCAGCAGCAGGGACATGGCGATGGCCATGATGGCCTCAAAGGAGGCGCCCAGCAAAATGGAGTGGATGTTTCCGAAAATCAGGAAGTTGGGGTTTTTGATGGACAGTGCCGCAGTGGCCAGGATAATGGCCAAAAACAGAGGGACCTCCCGAATGGAGAAGAAATAACGGACTTTTTCCGTCAATACGGGATTCTTGGTGTTATTCATGTGTACTCCTCCGAACTGTGAACGGTTTGATGCATTGCGACCATGATCTCTTCTTCATCAAAAGAATCCCGCAAGTATTCTTTGGTGATCCGCCCGGCGTTCATCACCAAAATGCGGTCAGCCATTTTCATGACCTCGTCCAGCTCCGAGGAGATCACCAGAACGGACAGACCCTGGCTGGCCAGCTTATGGATGATCTCATGGATATCCGCCTTGGAGGCTACGTCGATCCCGCGGGTGGGGTCCATGGCAATAAGGATCTGGGGACTGTCGGCAATGCACTTGGCAATGAGCACCTTTTGCTGGTTTCCGCCGGAGAGATAGCGAACCATCTGATTCGGCGAGGACATTTTGATGTGCAGATCCTCCTGGTATTTGCTGATCATCTCGTTGATCCTGCCGCTGCGAAGGAAACCGAATTTGGAGAGCTTATTCAGAATACAGGTGATCATGTTGTTCTTGACACTGAAATTCAGGAACAGTCCCTGGGTTTTTCGGTTTTCAGGAATCAGCAGGAGGCTGTGCTTTTTGCAGTCGCTGGGGGTCCGGAAGCTCACCGGAGCGCCATTGATGAAGATCTGGCCCTCTGTGGCGCGGCGCAGTGCGTAGATGGTCTCGCACAGCTCGGTCTTTCCGCAGCCGATGATGCCCGCGATGCCCAGCACCTCGCCCTTGGCCACGCCGAAGGAGATGTGCTCGAAGTGCTTTCCGTCGCTCAGATCCTGCACCTCCAGCACCATGGGGCCCGTGTTGGCGGAGGCTTTTTTTGTGGAGACGAAGCCGTGGAACTCCTTGCCGATCATCAGCGCGATCAGTTCCTGGGTGTTGATCTCGTTTTTGCTGCAGAATTTTACTTTTTTTCCGTCCCGCAGCACCAGAAGGTTGTCCACGATCTCGAACACCTCACTCATGTGATGGGAGATGTAAATGATGGAGAAGCGGTTTGCCTTCAGGGTGCGGATAAACTGAAACAGAGTCTGGATCTCTTTTTCTTCCAGAGAGGAAGTGGGCTCGTCCAGAATGAGCACTTTGGGGTTTTTGGATACTGCCTTGATGATCTCCACGATCTGGCGCTTTCCGCTGGTCAGAGAGGAGACAAGGTCGGTAGGACGGATATCCACGTTGAACCGGTCCAAAAGCTCCTGGGTTTTCCGGTAGAGCTCTTTTTTGTCTACCAGGTTCGGCCCATGGACCGGATAGTCTCCGATGAATATGTTGTCGGCCACGGTCATATTCAAGGCAAGAGACAGCTCCTGGAATACGATGGAGATGCCGCTTGCATTGGCGCTCTGGATGGAGTCCAGGGACACCTCCTGATTTTCGATCTTGATAGAGCCGGCGTCTTTGGGATAAACGCCTGTCAGGATCTTCACCAGCGTGCTTTTTCCGGCGCCGTTTTGCCCGACAAGGCCCAGGACTTCGCCATATCCCAGATCGAAATCCACATTGTCCAGCACGGTGTTCCCATAAAATGATTTTGTGACCCCCCTGGCTTCCAGCAGCAGGGATCTTTCTTGATTTTGCATGAAGCAATCCCCCGTTCTTCCGGACCGCCCCGTACGGGCGGTCCGTCTGGTCTAAAATAGGATGTGGGGCTTGTCCCCACATCCTATTTTAAAGTGAAAGCTTACTGTTCCATGTAGAAGTACTGCGCGGTGTCCTTGGTGATCACAAACGTACCGATGTCCACGGTGTTGGGGAGAATGTCCATTCCTGCGGCCTCGTCGTCCCGGGTGATGGAGAAGTTGGTGTAGTTCATCAGGTACAGGATCTTCATGGCCAGATAGGGCTCGATGCGGGTCTTGATGGCAACGGTGGCGTAGACTTCGCCGCTTTCCACCAGACTCAGCGTGGCGTCGTCCTTGGAGTCACCGATGATGACCACATCGCCCGTCATACCCATTTCCCGGACTGCGGTGGCAGCGGCGACCGCGCCGGTGGACACCAAGGTGGAGATACCGTCGATATCCGGATTGGCCTGCAGGGCGGCCTTGAACGCGTCCGCGTCCTTGGCGGTGTCCGTATCGGAGGTCATGAACTGTACGATCTCGATGCCGGGATAGTTGGCGATCTCTTCCTGGAAGCCCTGGGCGCGCTGGTCCTGGCTGTTCTGGCCCTGGTTCCACTGCAGAAGGATCTTGCCCTCGCCGCCCAGTGCCTCGGCAATGGTGCGGGCGTGGATGCGTCCATAGTCATAGGTGTTGCCGCCGATAAAGAAGTCCCGCTCGCTGTCAATGGTATCCATGTCGATGGTGATGACAGGAATGCCGGCGGCCTTGGCCTTGTTGATGGCGGGGGTCAGCGTGTCCTCAAATGCCATGACCAGGATGCCCTTGGGATTCTGGGCGATGGCCTCCTCGATCATCTGGGCCTCGGCGGTCATGTCGTAGTCCATGGGGCCCACAAACTTTCCGGTCACACCCAGCTCTTCGCAGGCGGCCTCAAAGCCGATCCTGTGGTCCTGGAAATAGGGCAGGCTCAGCAAAGCACCGATGCAGTAGTAAACGTCGTCCTTGCTGGGCGTTTCCACGGTGAAGTTGCTGTAATCGGTGGGGTCCTCAGGCAGGTAGAAGTAGGGAGCGGTCTCCTTGGTGATGGCAAAGGTGCCGATGTCGATGAAGTTGGGCAGCGCGTTGATGCCGGCAGCCTCGTCGTTGGTGGAGATGCTCACGTTGTTTTTCAGCAGACCGTCTACCAACATGGTCGCATAGAGGTTCTCCGTGCGGGTCTTGATGGAAACGGTGGCATACAGCTCGCCGGTTTCGATCAGCTTCAGCGTGGCGTCATCGGCGGAGTCGCCCACGATGGTGACCTTGCCCTGCATGCCCATTTCCCGGACGGCTGTGGTGGCGGCAACGGCACCGGTGGAAACCAGCGTGGAAATGCCCACGATGTCGGGGTTGGCCTGCAGCGCAGCCTTGAAGGCGTCGGCATCCCGGGTGGTATCGGTCTCGGAGGTCATGAACTGTACGATCTCGATACCGGGATAGTTCTTGAGCTCGTCCTGGAAGCCCTGGGCGCGCTGGTCCTGGCTGTTCTGGCCCTGGTTCCACTGCAGAAGGATCTTGCCCTTTCCGCCCAGCGCCTCTGCCAGAGTTCTGGCGTGGACGCGGCCGTAGTCGTACGTGTCGCCTCCGATGAAGACCTGACGGTCGCTGGAGACGGTATCCATGTCAATGGTGATGACCGGCACGCCTGCGTCAACAGCGGCATTGATGGCAGGGGAGAGGGTATCCTCAAAGGCGGACACCAAAAGGGCGGCCGGCTTGAGCGCTGCCTGCTGCTCGATGGCATTCATTTCTGCCGTCATGTCATATTCGCTGGGGCCGATCACGTCTGTATCCAGGTCATACACGATCCCGCCCATTTCCAGACCCATGCGATGGTCGACGAAATACGGCAGGGAGAACAGTGCGCCTACATAGGGAACATATGCTTTTTCGGAAGATTGTACGTTTTCTGTCTGGCTTTCGTCTGGCTCAGTGGTTTGTTCCGGTGTCTGCCCGCATCCGGCAAGGACGCTGAGCAGCATTGCTGTGGTCAGGAGAAGCGCGAAAACCCTCGTAAGCTTTTTTTTGCTGGTGACCATCTCTCATTCCTCCTCATTTTTGCATTTGATCCATTGGATGTTATGTTACAGGGGATTTCGGGGAATACTGGAAAGCCAAAAACGAAAACATTTACGAAAACATTTACGCTATCATTTACGTAAAACATAGCACATCCGCGGGGAACATACAATTGTCGGTGCCTACAAGATTTTTGCGGCTGTTTTGGGCATTAGCACGGTTTCAGAGCTTTCCCTGCAAAAATGACTCCACCTCCCGGCGCCAGGGGATGGCCTGCAGGACGCCGGAACGGCTGACGCACAGTGCACTGGCGGCCGCCGCGGTTTGCAGGGACTGCTCCAGCGGGATGCCCCGGGCGATCTCGCAGGCCACTGCGCCGTTGAAGGTATCTCCGGCGCCGGTGGAATCCACTGCCTGGATGGGGAAAGCGGGCTGGAAGTGCTCGCGGCCTCCCTGAGACAAAAAGGCGCCCCGGTGACCCATGGTGATGATGACCGATTTGCTGCCCTTGTCCAGCAGCCGCTTTGCCAGCTCGGAAGGGCTGCGTGTTTCCTCCACGGGAAGTCCGCACAGCTGGTGCGCCTCTGTCCAGTTGGGCGTGAGAAGATCTGCGCCTTCAAAAATGGATGCCGGCAGATCTCTTGCGGGGGCGGGGTTCACAATGGTGTATGCGTGGTGACGCTTTGCCAGGGAAACCGCCGCGCGGAGTGCTTCCGGCGGGAGTTCACACTGCAGCAGGACAACGGCTGCCTGTGAAAACAGGTCTTCCAGGGAGAAGATCATCTCCTCCGTCACACGCCCGCAGGCCCCCTGGTTGACCACCACCTCATTTTCTCCGTCTTCGGCTGCCAGCACGGAGGCGAAAGCGGTGGAGGCACCCGGAACGCTGATGGCACGGTACTGAGAAAATCCGGAGTCTTTAAAACATTGCTCCGCCTGCGTGCCCCACAGATCAGCGCCTACGGCGGTGGCAAACACGGTCCGGCAGCCCATACGGCAGGCGCTGAGCGCTTGATTGTAGCCTTTCCCGCCGGGTTCAAACTGGATCTCGGTGCTCAAAATGCTCTCTCCCGGCAAAGGAAGCCGTTTGACGGCGTGGAGGGCGGACTGCCCGTACAGGCCAATGACAAGAACCGATCCTTTCATAGCAGCACCTCTTGGTTACAGGTGTTTGATCCGGTGGATATATTGCCGGACCAGGGTGTCATTGTGCTGCCCGTCTCCGCTGACGTTGCCGCTGGAAAAGACCTTTGGGCGCAGGCCCCGCCGCTCCAGTTCGCCGCATGCCTCCAAAATGACGGCATTGGCGATAAAAAAGCTGCAAATGCTGGAGACGGGGCCCGCCTTGGTCTCATCCTGCAAACATACCGCCGCGTCACCATGGGGCACGTGGTTGTCGATCCAAAAGTCGCACACGTCCTTCAGATGTCGGCCCTGCTTGTCCCGGCTGGTTTCCGTCTCGTAGCACGACGAGGTGATGCCCACCACGGTCGCGCCCTGCCGCTTGGCCGTTTCCGCCGCTTCGATGGGGAAACTGTTGATGCCGGAGGTGGATATGGCCAGAAACGTGTCCCCCGCCTCGATGGGATAGCGGCTGACCACATCCGCCGCGTAGTCGGCCATGCGCTCGATGTGACTGCTTTTGTATGCGCCGTCATGGAGCATGACGCTCTGCTCGAAAATGGGGTCGATACAGGCCAGTCCGCCGGCCCGGTAGAACAGCTCCTCACACACCATGTGGGAGTGCCCGCAGCCAAAAACGTGGATCAGGCCGTCTTGCTGGATGGTGTCTGCGAGTACGCACCCCGCCCGCACGATCACGTCCCGTTCGCTTTCAAGGATCTGCTCCAGCAGGGCGAGCACCGTCCCGTAGTATGTGGACAGATATTGACTTTTCATAATTCATATAAATTCCTTTTAGTTGCAGTTCAGCTCTACAAAATATTTGTAACGATCACTTCTGTACTTGGAAATGGCATATTCCACAGGCTCGTTGACCTCGTTGAACGTCTGGCGGTGTGTCAGCAGGGACACTTTCAGATCCGGCGTGCCCAGCAGCGAGGCCTCCCAATCGGTCAAAGAGCCCACTTCGATACTCTGTACGGCCCTGGTGGGGTAGATATGTAAGACGTTGCGCATATATGCATACAGAGAGTCGCCCATGGGCTCTTGCAGGATCTTCCTGCACAGCTTCCCGTGCAGATAGCTGGTCTCGATGGCCATAGGCTCCCCTTCGGCCAGACGCAGACGCCGCAGAATGATCACATCGTCTCCTACGTTCAGGTTCAGCTTTTCCGCAATGGATTTTCTTGCTGCGGTCAGCTCGCACAAGAGGATCTTGGAAGATGTGCTTTTTCCCTGGGCGTGCATATCCTCGGTAAAACCGGTCAGCCTGGTCAGAGACTGGCTGATCTGATTTTTCGGATAGACGAACGTGCCCTTGCCCTTTATGCGGTAGAGCACATGCTCCGCTTCCAGCTCGTCCACCGCCTTGCGGACGGTCATGCGGCTTGCCTGGAACCGGTCACAAAGCTCCCGCTCGGTGGGAAGACAGCCGCCGGATTCTCCCAGAGCCATTTTTTCAATGTAATGCAGGATATCCCGTTTGATCTGCTGATATTTCATCATGTTCCCGCTCATATCTGCACCCCTTTACTTTTTAGCGCCGTTGAGAGCATCAGGCGCGAAAGCCAAAGAAATTTTTCCCATTATATCATAAAGTGGGGAAATTTTCCGCCCGGTATTGCAGATGGTGGGCTTTTGCGGATTGTGCCGGCGTTTTTGCCGAAAAACCGGACCGCTTACAGAGAAGATTCAGGTCAGCACGGGACAAAGGCACAAAGAGAAGGATGGCCTGCTGCAGATGCTGTGTGCAGCAAGGGAGAACCGGGGGGCGGCTTTAGTTCCACCCCTCTTCCTCCAGGAAAAGCTTTGCCTCGGAGGCCACCATATCGAAATCTGCCAGGCCGATGCCGCCGGGATCGCCCACGCCGTATACGCCGCCGTTTTGCCAGCCTTCCCATTCAACGGCGCAGTATCCGCTGTAATCCACTTCCTTCAGCGCCTGCGCCATTTCCTTGAAGTCCACGTAGCCGGCGCCGTACCATACGTGCTGGCACTGCATGATATTGGGGAAGCCCACCTCGTCTTTCACATGCACGCAGTTGATGTGCTTGCCCAGCTTGTGGATGGCCTCCTTGATGGGCATCTTGGGCTTGATGGTGGTGTAAAATGTGCCGGTATCGACGGTGACGAACACATTGTCCATCCCAACTTCGTTGTACAGCTTGAACCACTGATCCACGGAGTTGATGAGGGTGCCCTGCAGGATCTCGATGGAGATGGTCATGCCGCGCTCCTTGGCGTATTGGGCGCACTCCTTGACACCGGAGACGATCATGTCCCAGGCTTCCTTCCGGGTCATGATATTGTAAAGGGCCGGATCGTAGAATCCTTGGGCGATCAGGGTGCAGACCGTGTCGGCTTCCAGATATACAGCCGCGTCAATGGCCTGCTTCATGGTGGCGATTCCTGCGGCCCGATCAAACCAACGGGGGGTGACAAACGTACAGTGGGCACCGATGGAGGCCAGCTTCACGCCGTTTTCCCGCAGGGCATCCCGGGTCTTTCTCAGCGTTTCGTCATACGCTTCCGGCGGGATCTCCTGGATCTTGGAAAAGACCACATCCATACCTGTATATCCGTGGTCCTTGATTTTCTTGGGAAGCTCATAGAGCGGGATCTTTCCCCAGCTGTTCACCGCACAGCCGCAGATTTCAAGACGGCCCCACGGCATGTTTGCCCATACTTCCATGGATAACTTCAGATTTGTCATAAAACTGCCCCCTTTCAATTGACCAGCCATACCTGGACCGGGATCCTGCCGGTTCGGCGTGATGTTGGATGGTCTCTATCAACATTATACAATTTGTCTTTTTACAGTCAACATATTTTTATACAAAATATATATTTTGTTATTTGCGCCAAAAAAACGAAACCAATTTGAAATTTATAACAAAAGGATGCAAATGGTATCAATAATGAATGGAACAAAAGAATATTGACAAAAAACAGGCGCAATTCAGCGGAAATTCTTCCGCGGGGAAGGGAAGAACGCGAGCGGCGGAGAGCTGGTGCACGATACATCGCACAAAATAGATATATTGTCTAATAATGAAAAGCCGCGAGGCGGCCCCTGGGGGGAAGCGGCGCCGCTTTCCCGGCTGTGAAAAATCTGCATCGGTACGCAAAGTGGGGTGTAAAATCCGACAAGATTCTTATATAATTGGATGTACGGATCTTACCGGATAGGGAGGCGTATCCATGGGAGAATATCTGTCGATCAAAGAGGCCGCTGCAAAATGGGGCGTTTCCCAGCGGCGGGTCAATCAGTTCTGCGCGGCGGGGCGGATCGAAGGCGCCAGAAAGCTGGGCGGCGTGTGGGCCATCCCCGCGGAAGCGGAGAAGCCCTCTGACCCCCGCCGGGAAAAGAAAAGCGGCGGGGAGCCGATCCGCACCGCCCGCAATCCGGCACTCATGCCGCTGATGAACACCCCCTTTGTGCCGGGACGCTGCACGGCGTGCATCGGGGCCATGGAGGACGGGCCGCGGAAAGAGATCGCCTGGGCGGAGTACTACTACTTCAGCGGACAGCCGGAAAAGGCCATCCGGGCCACGGAGCCCTTTTTGACCGGTGATGATGTTGGGCTGCGCCTGTCCGCTTGTTGGATCTACGCTTATGCCAATTTGTCTGTGGGCCAGATCCAGCGGGCCAGGTTTGCCCTCTCGGAGGTACACAAAACCATGGCGGCCGGCGCGGAGAAAACTCCGCAGCTGCGGGCGGCGGAGGTATTTGTGGCGGCGGCCGCCGCGGTCTTGCTGCACCTTCCGCTGCCCAAGGACCTGCCGCCCACCGCGGATTTCCTGCCGCTGCTGCCGCCGGGGCTGCGGGCGTTTGCCCTGTACGTTCAGGCGCACTACCTTTATCTGCAAAAGGAATACGGGAAGAGTGTGGGCATCGTGGAGGCCACACTGGCCATGGGGGCACAGCAGTATCCCATTTCCGCCATTTATCTGCATCTGGTGGCGGTGATGGACTATATGAGCCTGCGAAAGCCGGAACAGGCCAGGGCGCATCTGCTCTCGGCCTGGGATCTGGCCCGGCCGGACGACCTGATCGAGGGATTCGGAGAGCACCACGGGCTGCTGGGCGGCATGCTGGAGGCGGTGCTCAAGCAGGATTTTCCCGAGGACTTCAAGCGCATCATCGCCATCACCTATCGTTTCTCTTCCGGCTGGCGTAGAGTTCACAACCCGGAGACGGGAGATGACGTGGCGGACAACCTGACCACCACAGAGTTTGCCGCCGCCATGCTGGCGGCCCGGGGATGGACGAATCAGGAGATCGGCGACCACATGAATATTTCTCCGAACACCGTCAAGCGATATATTTCCCAGGTGCTGAAAAAGCTGGATATCGAGCACCGGCAGGATCTGAAGCAGTACATGCTGCGGTGAGAGAGGAAAGCCTATGCCCGCGGGAGCTCCCGCGGGCATTACCCGTTTTACAGCCTGAAACGGGTAATAGAAACGCGGTGCTTTTTGTGGTAAAATCACCGTACAAAGACGCGGACGAAACCAAACCCACCAATGCAGTCAAACAGGAGAGAACGCGGAGCATGAAACAAACACCCCTATTTGAGATCGCGGTCACGGCTGCTGAAAAGCAGGAGTGGCAGGGCACGGTGTATTTCCCCGACTCGGGAGAGCGGCGGACCTTCGGGAGCTTGCTGGAGCTGATCCGGACAGTGGAACAACATAAGCCCATGCAGCGGCAGGAAACGGAAGAAACATAGAACAGCACCGGACGATGACCCGGTGCTGTTTTTGCGTTTCCGTCCCTTTGCGCGGCTGCCCCGGCATACCGGGGATCCGGTCCGGAGCCATGGGGAAAGGCGTCTATGTTGAATGGACGAAGCAGGAAAAAGAAAACGTTTGCGCAAAAATTGGCGAATCGTTGGCGATGATCTTTTGCTCAGTGTCATAAAAATACAAAGAAAGCTTGTGTATATCCAACAAAAATAGATAATTTGAACAATTGCCAGGTTGATATTTTCTAAAAACTGGTATATATTGATAATAGCGATAGCGCAAGCGTTTTCGTAACGTTAGGCCGGCGCAGCCAACCCAAATCAGAAAGGAGCATTCTTATGCGTAGCAGATCACAATCCAAGATCCGAAAACAGCTTTTATGTCTGCTCTTGTCTTTGGCGATGCTTTCCTCTTTGCTGGTGATCCCCGCGGCGGCAAAGGGGCCGGAGGATGCCGTGGCGCCTGTTTACAACGCGGCCGAGGATGTCTATGAGATCAGCACCCCGGCGCAGCTGATGTATCTGTCCGGCACCTGGAAAGAAGGCGCGCCCCGGGACGGCAATTATGTCCTGACGGCCGATATCGATATGGCCGGCTGGGAGGGCTTCAAACCCATTGCCTCTGAAAAGGAAGAGGGGTATCTGGGCACCTTCGACGGACGCTTTCATGTGATCCGCAACCTGACCATTGACTACCCCAAAAAGTATGTGGGCCTGTTCGGCTACGTGGGCAATGAAAATGACCAGGCCTATGTGAAGAACGTGGCCATGATCGACTGCGAGATCCGCGGCCAGCAGAACGTGGGCGGCATCGCCGGCGTCACGTACGGCACCATCACCGGCTGCGTGGTCACGGGCCATGTGTGGGTGGATGACCTGTCCAACTCCCACACCAGCGGCGGCATCGCCGGAAAGGTGAAGGAGGGCGAGGGCCCCATCATCGGCCATGTGGAAAACTGCTATGTCAACGCCAAGCTGGAAGCGCCCTATGACGTGGGCGGCATCGCCGGCATTCAGGACGGCGGCGGCTACGTGGGCAACAGCTTCGCGGCGGGCTCCGTGAACGCCTATGGCGAAAACGGCTCCGCCGGCGGCATCGCCGGTTCTTTCAACGCGGGCGACCACATCGTCGGCTGCGTCAGCGCACAGACCTCCATCTCCGGCACGAAGAACGTGGACAAGATCGTCGGCCAGCTGGACGACGAGGCGGCCACCAACATCTCCGGCAACATCGCCTGGGAGGGGACCCTCCTGGCAG
This sequence comes from Clostridiales bacterium, assembly GCA_019418625.1. GTDB lineage: Bacteria > Bacillota > Clostridia > Oscillospirales > Oscillospiraceae > Oscillibacter. The sequence continues at coordinate 43,919 of DYBL01000082.1, forward strand.
GCAATGAGCCGGCCTTCCAGCCCATCCAGTGGGAGGATGTCTCCGCGCAGGTGCTGCAGACCAAGCAGACCTATGTGGACCTGGGCTGGGACTTTGACACGGTCTGGGCCTGGAGCGACACTTTGCAGCAGCCCATTCTGAAGGGCTACGATCCCGCTGTTTTTGAGGCGCTGGACTTCTCCATCGACGGCCCCCGGGTCATCTCCCGTGCCATCAACGATGTGGACCAGAACGCCAAGGTCACCGTCACCGCTCGTGTGGCAGGTGTGGACGCGGTGGAGAGCGCCGTGCTGCACTATGGCTATGACGACGTGGACGCTGAGCTCCCCATGACCATTTCCGGCACCACCTGCACGGTGGATCTGCCCACCGGCAAGGCCGGAGATATGTACTATTACCTGGAGATCCGCGCCGGCGGCAAGACCGTCACCAAGCCCTATGACAAGTCTGCCCCCATCCAGGTGTTCGTGGACGACGGCAGCATCCTGGGCGATCCCAGCCAGATCACCATGACCCCCGATACCACCCAGGGCAACCTGCGCTTGAGCTGGATCACCGTGCCTGAGGTGAAGGCCTCTGTGGTGCAGTATAAGAAGCAGGGCGAGAGCACCTGGAAGACCGCCCGCGGCACCAGCTATGTGGATGCCGTGACCCCCGGCTGGAAGGAGCTGGCGACCCACCAGGTGGTCCTGGAGGACCTGGAGCCGGACGCCATGTACGTCTATCGGGTGGGTGACGGCAAGGAGTTCATGAGCGAGGAGCACACCTTCAAGGCGCCCACGTCTCCCGACGCGGATTCCTTCTCCTTCATCTTCGTCTCCGATCCCCAGTCTGTGTCCACCGATGACTACATGTCCTTTAAAAAGAGCATGGACTACGCCACCACCCTGGTGACGCCGGAGTTCATCATGAGCGGCGGCGACACCACCCAGGACGGCTACAAGGCAACCGAGTGGGAGGCCTGCTTCGAGGTCATGGGCGATTACTTCGCCTCCATCCCCACCATTACGGTGCCCGGCAACCACGAGATGAAGGGCGACTGGGGCTTTATCTCCTTTGCCCAGCGGTTCAACATGCCCGGCGGCGACAGCGGCACGGAGTTTGACAGCACCATCGGCTGCATCGAGTACGGCGACGCCTGCATCGTGGTCATCAACACCGAGGTCACCCCGCCGGAGGAGAAGGCGGACATCATCGCAAAGCAGCTGCAGTGGGCCAAGGAGTGCTACGAAAAGTCCGACAAGAAGTGGCGTATCATGCTCACCCATGCGGGCCCCTATACCTCCAACCACCCCGCCTCTGAGGTGATCGACTACTTCATCAACGATTCCGAGTGGTCCGTGGACGCTTTGGGCGTGGACCTGTTCCTCAACGGCCATGATCACATCTACATCCGCTCCACCGTGCTGGGTGACATCAAGGCCAATACCGGCGACGGCACCACCTATGTCACCGGCGGCACCGTGGGCAACAAGTACTATGAGTACCTGCCCGACCGCAGTGACTACGCCACCGACTGCTATGTGGACGACGAGGACCAGCAGGTGTTCTCCATCATCACCGTCTCTGAGGATGCCATCACCGGCAAGGCCTACCAGTGCCAGGACAGCGACACCGATGAGAAGGAAGAGATGGACCAGTGGAACAACTGGAAGGTCGTGGACAGCTACGAGATCCGCAACACCGTCCGGGACGGCAAGAAGGTCACGGATTATACCGATGTGAAGAGCAGCGACTGGTACTATGACGCCGCCGCGTTCGTCACGGAGAACAAGCTGGTCGCCGGTGAAGAGGCCTACAAGTTCGGCGGCAACGAGATCATCACCCGCGCCGAGGCGGCCCAGGCCCTCTATAACCTGGCCGGCCGGCCCGACTGCCAGCTGACCACCGCCTTTAAGGATGTGACCGTTCGCAGCCAGCAGCGGGATGCCATCTCCTGGGTCTATCAGCAGGGCATCATGCTGGGTACCAGCGACGGTGTGTTCTCTCCCGACCGCCCGCTGACCCGGGGCATGTTTGCCACCATCCTGGCCCGCTATGCCAAGCTCCAGGGTAAGGACATGTCCACCATGGTGGACCTGAGCACCTTTGCCGATGCGGCCAGCATCCCCAATGCCTATGCCGATGGCGTGCGCTGGTGCGCGGCCAACAAGATCGTGGAGGGACGGTCCGACGGCACGTTTGCCTCTCAGGCCAGCCTGACCCGGGCCCATATGTCCACCATGCTCATGCGCTTCGTGCAGCTGGGCAAGTGACCGGACAGAGAGAAAGCGGCAAGCAACGAAAATAAAAGGAACGGGACCGGCAGATCGCCGGTCCCGTTCCTTTCGGTTTTTCAGGAGAGCTTTCTGGCCTCCTGGATCAGATGCTTGGCCTCCTCCTTGCTGAGTACTTGCCCGCAGGAGACGACCTTGCCGTCCACCACCAACGCCGGCGTGGTCATGACGCCCATGGCGGCGATCCGGACAAAATCCGTCACATGCTCCACCACCGGCTCCTGCCCCAGCTCCGCCAGGGCTGCCTTTACGGCGTCCTCCAGGGCGCAGCACTTGGCGCAGCCGGAGCCCAGCACCTGAATGTCCGATGTCTGGCCGCCCTGCGCGGGGACGGCTTCTTGCTTTTTTTCCCGAAAAGACCCATGTTTGTTCCTCCTTCGATTAGATCAGATAGGGTGCCAGCAGGTTGAACAGGCACCCCACCAGCAAAATGCCCGCTGTACAGATGGCCACGAACACAGCCAGCAGCCGGGGCCGCACCGCCTTGCGCAGCATGATGAGCGACGGCAGAGACAGCGTGGTCACCGCCATCATAAAGGACAGCACCGTGCCCAGAAGGGCGCCCTTTGCCAGCAGCGCCTCCGCCACGGGGATGGTGCCGAAAATGTCCGCGTACATGGGGATGCCCACCAGCGTGGCCAGTACCACACCCAGGGGATTGCCGCGGCCCAGAAGACCGGCCACCCAGTCCTGGGGGATCCAGTTGTGGATGAGGGCGCCTACGCCCACACCTGCGAGAATATAGGGGAAGACGCTTTTCAGCGTGCCCAGCATCTGCTGCCGTGCCCAGAGGAGCCGCTGGCGGCGGGTGAGAGTCGGGGCGTCCGACCCGGCGCACACGGCGGTGCGGACGAAGGGCTCCACCTGGTCTTCCATGTGCAGCCGCTGGATCAGCGATCCGCCGGCCACGGCAATCACCAGGCCCATGACCACATAGACCACCGCCACCCGGGCACCGAAAATGCTCATCAGCAGCACCAGACTGCCAAGGTCCACCATGGGGGAGGAGATGAGGAAGGAGAACGTGACCCCCAGCGGAAGTCCCGCCCCCGTAAAGCCCATGAACAGAGGAATGGAGGAGCAGGAGCAAAAGGGCGTCACCGTGCCCAAAAGGGCGGAGACGGTGTTGGCGCCCAGCCCCCTGAACCGCCCCAGGATGCGGCGGCTGCGCTCCGGCGGGAAATAGCTTTGGATGTAGGACACCAGAAAGATCAGCACGCACAGCAAGAGGGTGATCTTGACGGTGTCATAGAGGAAAAACTGCACGCTGCCGCCCAGACGCCCGGATATATCCAGGCCCGCGCCGGAGAGGAGCGCGCCGATGCCCCGGCTGAGCCACTGCATGCCCAGCACCTCATTTTGAAAAAAGCTCCACAGTTCCATATTGCCTCCATAGAATCGGATATATCAAAAATTTTTGATGTATTGCGCCGGAAGAAACGCCATCCTGGGGGAGATGGCGTTTTTATATTCAGGAGAGCGGCTGATCGGGCATGAGGGAGGCCAGCAGGGCCATGGCCCGCTCCAGACCGGCCTGGCTGAGCCGGTAGTGGGTCCACTTTCCCTCCTGGCGGCTTTGTACGATGCCGGATTCACACAGGATCTTCATGTGGTAGGAAAGGCCCGACTGGGTCAGCTCCATGGGCTCCTGCAGCACGCAGGCGCACTTTTCCCCGGTGCGCAGCTGTTCCAAAATAGCAAGGCGCTTGGGGTCACACAGTGCCCGGAACACTTTGGCGTTTTCCTGAAAGTTGCGGTCCATGTCAAATCCTCACATCAAAAAATTTTGATGTGTAGAGCGTACCACACCCAACCGCCGCTGTCAAGAGGGCTTTTGTTCTCACCCACAGAAGGTGATGACCAGAGTGCCCAGCACCATGAGCCCCAAACCCACCAAAGACGCTTTTTCCAGCCGCTCTTTGAGCACCAGTCGGGAAAAGAGAACGGTGACCACCAGGCTCAGCTTGTCCACGCTCACCACCACGCTCACGGCGCCGTTTTGGATGGCGTAGTAGTAGCACAGCCAGGAGGCGCCGGTGGAAAGGCCGGAGAGCAGGATGAATCCCAGTTCCCGCCCCGGGACACGCTTTACCAGAGGCAGCTTGCCCCGTCCCAGTACGATGGCCCAGGCCATGACCAGCACCACGCCGGTGCGGATGGCGGTGGCCAGGTTGGATTCCACCCCCGTAATGCCGATCTTGGCCAGAATGGAGGTCAGCGCCGCAAACAGAGCCGAGGCGGCAGCAAACAGGACCCACCGTCTGTGGCCGGAACGGGTGCCGGGCCGCCGCTCCACCATCAGCACCACCCCCACAGCCAGCAGGGCGGTGCCCAAAAGCCGCAGGGCCGGGTGGCTCCGCTCGCCCAGAAAGACCATGGCCAGCAGGATGGTCAGCGCCGTGCTGGATTTATCCACGGCGGCTACCTTGTTCACATCGCCCAGGGACAGCGCCTTGAAATAGCACAGCCAGGAGGCGCCGGTGGAAAGGCCGGAGAGCACCAGAAACACCAAAGAGAGGACGGTGAGGGAGGAGATCGTCCCGGCGGAGCCTGCCGCCAGCACCATCAGCCAGGAAAAAATCAGCACCACGTCGGTGCGCAGCGCGGTGGCCACGTCGGAGTCCGTGGAGCGGATGCCGCATTTGGCCAAAATAGCGGTGATCCCTGCGAACAGGGCGGATAAAAAAGCCATGGGAAGCCAGAACATACCGATCGCCTCTGATTCATGGGAATAGAGACATGCCGCCGGAGGTCGCGCCTGGATTTTGAGGATCTCCGGGCGGATGCACTTCCTTGCATCTGCAAAGATCTGCTTTCAGACTAACGGATTCAAACAGGCCTGTCAATGACCTTGACAAATCTGTATGGAGAAATTCGGCCATAGGAGGCGTGCCCCTGCCGATGCCGCAGCCGCTGTATCCCCACCGCCGCAGTCCGGCTGAACGGACATGGGCCGAAAGATGCGTCCCGGCGCAGGAGGCGTCAGGAAGACGGCCCTGCCGCTTACGGAAAGAGCGGAAAAGCAAAGCGCGCGCCCCCGGCTGACCCGGGAGCGCGCGTGAGGAAGAGGGAGGTTTTGAAAATTTTTACGAACAATGCAATTATGCGAAGAAGGCATACTTGGTGCCGAGGCCTTTTTCCAGCGCGCCGCGATACAGCATGGCGGCGGTGGCCACATCCTGCACGGCCATGCCCACGGTATCGAAAATGGTGATCTCCTGGTCATTTTCCCGGCCGGGCTTCTGGCCCAGAATGATCTGGCCGATCTCGCCGTAAATGTCGCTGGTTTGAATGATGCCCTCCTCCACGGCGTGGTGGGTCTCTCCGTTTTTCACGCACAGATCGATGGAGTCGTTGACGATCTTGGCCCCCCGGAACACGTCCGCAAACAGCTCCTGCTTGTCGGGCATGTCGGCGCCGATGCAGGCGATGTGGGTGCCGGGCTTGATCCATTCCCGCCGCACGATGGGGCCCCGGCGCCCGATGGTGACGGTGAAGAGAATGTCCGCCGGGCGGACGGCCTCTTCCGCTGCGGCGCAGGCGTGAATGGGGAGCCCGGTCTCCTGGTGCATCTCCTGGACAAAGGCGTCCAGCGCGGGACGGGAGGCGTTCCAAACGTATACCTCCCGGATGTCCCGCACCCGGCGCACGGCCCGCAGCTGGCGGCGGCCCTGGTTCCCCGCGCCGATGATGCCCACGACCTTGGCGTCCTTCCGGGCCAGGTACTTGGCGGAGATGGCCCCTGCGGCGCCGGTGCGGCAGCCGGTGATCCAGGTGCCGTCCATGACGCACCGCAGTGCGCTGGTGGCTGCATCAAACAGCAGCACCGTGTTCATGCCCCGGGGCAGTCCCAGACCGGGATTGGCGTCGTATCCGCCGGAGGAGGCCTTGATGGTCATAAAGCCGCTTCCCATGTCGATGCCCGCCTTGATGTCCATGCCGCCGTGACTTTGGGGCGTATGCAGTGCCATAAAGGGCGGCTGGGTCACCTTGCCGCTGTTGAAAGAGCGGTAGGCGTCCTCCACGGCTGCCTGCACCCGGTCCAGGTCGATGAGGCTGCCCACTTCGTCTTTGTTCAGCAATAACGTTTCCATAAAATCATTTCCTGCCTTTCTGCGGATCCTTGGATAAAGGGATCAGTTGACGCCGGATACCGGCATGTCGTTGTAGATTTGCCCAAGAGTCTCAATGTCCCAGTTGCCGCTGGTCAGCACGAAGCAGACCTTTTCCTGGGGCTTGAAGTGAAACTTTTTTGCCATAGCGGCGGCTACGCCCACGCAGGCCGAGGGCTCGCCCACCAGCTTGGCTTCCCGGGCCACCAGCTTGGTGGCCTGGAGGATCTCTGTCTCGCTGACGCTGACCAGCTCGTCCACGTACCGCTCAATGATGGGGAGGGGGTTGTCGCCGGGGCGGCGGCAGGAAAGGCCGTCAGCCACCGTGGGCGTACAGGGAGCCTCTGTGACCCTGCCGGCGGCCCGGCTCCGGACGTAGGAGTCGTTTCCCTCTGCCTGTACACCGATGACGCGGATAGAGGGGTGGATCTGCTTTGCGTAGGTGGCAACGCCGGAGATCAGGCCGCCGCCGCCCACCGGCACCACGATGGTATCCAGGAAGGGCAGGTCCTCCAGCACTTCCATGGCGATGGTGCCCTGACCGGCCATGACCAGAGGGTCTTCGTAGGGATGCACAATGGTGTAGCCATGCTGCTCCACCTCTTCCCGCACCTTTTCCCAGCGCTTGACATACAGCCGGTCCCAGAGGATCACACGGGCTCCCATGCGCCGGGCGTTGTCCGCCTTCAGGCGGGGCGTGTCATCCGGCAGGATGACGGTTACAGGGATCCCCAGCTTCTCCCCGGCATAGGCACAGGCCTGGCCGTGATTTCCGGAGGAGCTGGTGATGATGCCCCGGGCACGTTCCTGAGGCGACAGGGACAAGATCTTGCTCATGGCGCCCCGCAGCTTGAATGCGCCGGTGATCTGCAGCATTTCCGGCTTCAAATAGACGTCACAGCCCAAGAGCTTCCCCATGGCCTCCTGCCGCAGCAGCGGTGTGTGGCGGATGTAGGGAGCGATGCGCTCCGCAGCGGCTTCAATGTCTTCCAGAGTCACGATCTGCGATTCCATAGGATGGCCTCCCTTGTGTTTCTTTTCGGGGTTATCATATCACGCGAAACCCATTCCTACAATTATCGGAGTATATACAAAAAGCCATAACGATTTATTATGGGCTTGAAATGGGGAAGGACAGGACGCGGCGGAGAGAGGCCATCAGATCGGCGCATAAAAAGACGCCTTTGTACCAAATCGGCACAAAGGCGTAAAGTATATGGGAAACGCGAAAAGCAGCGGCAATTAAGGTGCTGCCGCCTGGTTTTCCTGGCGGTATATCTGCCGGCGGGACCGGTCGATCAGCTCCTGGGCGGGCTGGGACAGTGTGTGGCCTTTTTCCACCACGTAGCCCAGCACCAGCATGTCGTCCAGACCTTCCACCGTTACATGGTGCATGGCGGCGTGATCCTCTTCGAAAAAAGGCAGATCGATGCCCAGGTCCACCATCTCTGTCTGCTCCACCAGTGCGGTGGTGAAGTGTTCGCTGTTGGTATAGATCAGGGCCTGCATTTTGTCCATCTGCTCCACGCCCACACTCACCTGCTCCAGGTGGTGCTCCATGGAGAAAAAGTCGCTCAGCTCCTGCATGAAGCGCAGCTTTGGCACATCCTCCCGGGGGATCTGCTTTTGCTGGTAATAGGGGCTGCGGGGGCCTACATAGACGCACACCGGCTCCCGGCAAAGCTCTGCAAACTCCAGCCTCTTGTGGCGGATAATGTGGCGGAACTCCTTGAGCTGCTTTTGGGATACATACAGGACGCCCAGCTCCGAAAGACCCTGGGAAACATGGTTGGTGATCTCTTCCACAGTCCCCTGCCGGTGGCGGATCACCATGTCCGGATGGGACTGGTGCAGCTGCACCAGCAGCCGGGCCAGTACATGGCTGCGGTAGGCGGAGATGTTGAATTCCTCCTGGCGCTCTTTTTTCTCCTCCTGGCGCAGCAGATCCACGTTTTTCAAAATGGCTTCCGCATAAGGATAGGTGCTTTTTCCAAAAGCCGTCAGCCGCAGGCCCTTGGAGGTGCGTTCAAACAGCGGCTGTCCGAGATCCGCTTCCAACTGATGGATCACTTTGCTGACATTGGGCTGGGTGGTGTAGAGCTTTCCGGCGGCCTTTCCCAGGCTTCCATAACGGCACACCGCCATAAAGTATTCCAGCTGCTTGAGTTCCATTGTATCATCTCCGCTTGTAAGCAGGCCTGCGCCTGACAAAAAAGTTATGTGCGCAGATCTGGTCAGGGCAAGATATCGTACCGCTCCAAAATCACAGCCGTTTGAGCGCGGGTCACAACGCTTCCCGGAGAAAGGGTCTGGGCGGAGGTGCCGTTTATCAGGCCCTGTTCCACCGCCCAGGCCATAGCTTCAAGGGCATAGGATGCGATTTGGGCAGCATCGGTGTATGGATCCAGGGCAAACGGCGTGGCGGGGGAGCCGGCAAGCCGCCACAGGAAAGTGACCAGCTGCTGCCGGGTGACCTCCGATGCGGGGGCGCTTCCGTCGCTGAGGCCTGTGGACACGGCCCAGGCTCGTGCCTGAGCCATGGACTGGGGCTGCATGCCCTCCAGCCTTGCCATGACCATCCACATCTGCTGGCGGGTCATGGAGCGCTCCGGGGAAAAGGTCGTTGCCGAAGTGCCGGAAAACAGCTGGTGCGCATACACATAGGAGACTGCGGAACGGTACCATGCGTCTGCGGCCACGTCTGTAAACGGCAGTGCTGATGTTCCGTATATGGCGGAAAAGACCGGCTGCATGTGGTCCAGCCAAGTGTTTTGTTCCCGGTCGTAAAAATGACTGTCGGCATTTACCGCAAAGGGGATGCCTGCGTCTGTCAGTGCCTGGGTCACAAAAGCGGCAAAGACCGCCTGCTCCGCTATCGTATAGTCGTCCCCGTCGTTGTAGTTCCCCGGCATCCAAGCGCCGACCCAGGTGGGAATGCCGGTATCTTCCTGCCATTGGAGAGCCAGGTCGATCTTTTCCTGTACCAGGGCCTTTTCCTCGGCGGTTCCCACCGTCCACAGCTTGCGGGGGTTTTCTCTGGAGGGGCCGGAGGCGTAGAAATGCCATTCTGCCATCAGGTACCCATTGGACGCAGAGGGGATCTCCAGGTCCTGCAAATATGCCGCATCAGACCGCATCCGGGGTGAGATCATGATGATCCGCTCCGGATTAGTCTCCCGGACTGCGGATACCAGGCGCTCATAGATTTCGTTGAGACGGTCCGGCTCGTTTTTCAATGCATCAGTGACCTCGATGATCAAGTCGAAGGACAGCAAAAAGGATGTGTCCTGGAAATGCTCGGCCACTGTTTTCCACCATGCTTCCACCTGCTGCAGATTCTTGTCTGAAGGGTCATTTTTCAATTCGTCCGCCTGATAGGCGATGATGGGGATCAGACCGGCTGCCAGACAATCCCGGACCTGCCGATCCAGCAGGGCCAGGAGTTCTTCTGTGGCCGCATCCTTGACCCGGATGCGGACGTGGGAGATCCCGGCATCCTTGAAATCTTTCGGCACCTCAGAGTTGTATAAGGACTTTCCTGCGGCGGTTTTGCACCAGTCCACATCCATGCCCTTGCCCAGCATCTGCTGATAGACAAAAGGGTCGATGGGGGTGCTGTACTGTGACGCATCGGCAGCTTTGGTACATGGGATAAGCGGCAGCATCAAAAGGAACACAAAAAGGAAGATAAAAGTTTTTTTCATAGAAGACTCCTGACAACTCGAAATAGCCGATTCCATTGACATGAAAATGGCATTGCATACAGTGAGATTCAAATAAGGCTGGTTCACTTCAGCGGCTGCGGAGAAGCCGGCACAAAACCGGTGCAGGAAAGGAAAGCATCTCTCGCCTGATAATGGCGGATGCAAATATACTTTGCTGGGTTCCGGTGAATGGAGCCCTGCTTTTCTCCTTTGAAGTTAAGCACACGAGGTGTCAATATAGTAATTGCCATTACAATGATTTGCAGAGATATTGCCGAATCGTTAGGGAATGATTCGCAGCAAACAGAATTTTTCCGCTTACAATTGGCTCTGCGGGTATAGCCACAAGGATACACAACCGATATATCTGGCATCCGCAGCGGAAATGCCGCAGAAAGAGAAACGGCTGAGGAGAAACGGCAGGCGACAACAAAAGCCTCAAATATCACAGCCGGCATCGTGCCTGCATAGAGTTTGGATCATTGCCTTGCTGCTCAGTGTAGCACAATACGGTTCATAAAGCTACTGTTTTGCGGCCTGCATGATCAGGAGAAAAGGCGGCTGCGAATGCGGAAAAGTCCCGAAACGCCTTGCATCGCAAGACGTTTCGGGACTTGATGTTCCTGAGGGTCATTCCCACTCGATGGTCCCGCAGGGCTTGGGAGTAAGATCGTAGAGCACCCGGTTGACGCCGGGAACCTCTTTGGTGATACGGTCGGTGATATGCTGCAGCAGGGAGAAGGGCACGTCCTCCACGGTGGCGGTCATGGCGTCCACCGTGTTGACCGCCCGGAGAATGACCGGCCACTCGAAGCTGCGCAGGCCGTCCTTCACACCCACGCTTTTGAAATCGGGCACGACGGTAAAGTACTGCCACACCTTGCCCTCCAGGCCGTTTTTGGCAAACTCCTCCCGCAAAATGGCATCGGATTCCCGAACAGCCTCCAGCCGATCCCGGGTGATGGCACCCAGGCAGCGCACGCCCAGACCGGGGCCGGGGAAGGGCTGGCGGAAAACCATGTTGTCGGGCAGGCCCAGAGTCTTGCCCACCATGCGCACCTCATCCTTGAACAGCAGCCGTACCGGCTCCACCAACTCGAATTTCAGGTCTTCCGGCAGACCGCCCACGTTGTGGTGAGCCTTTACAGGGCCGCTCTCCAGAATGTCGGGATAGATGGTGCCCTGGGCCAGGAATTCAATGCCCTCCAGCTTCCGGGCTTCCTCCTCGAACACCCGGATGAACTCCGCGCCGATGATCTTGCGCTTGCGCTCCGGTTCAGCCACGCCGGCAAGCTTGTCCAGGAAACGATCCACCGCGTCCACATAGATCAAATTGGCGTCCATCTCGTCCCGGAACACCTGGACCACCTGCTCGGGCTCTCCTTTGCGGAGGAGACCGTGGTTGACGTGGACACAAACCAGCTGCTTGCCGATGGCGCGGATCAGCAGGGCGGCCACCACGGAGGAGTCCACGCCGCCGCTGAGGGCCAGCAGCACCTTTTTCTCTCCCACTTGTGCCCGTACCTCTGCGATCTGCTGGTCAATGAAAGCCTGTGCCAATGCGGGGGTGGTGATCCGTTCCATATTCTCGGGGCGCTTGTTTTGCTGCATACTGCATTCCTCCTGTCATACGTTCCGGGAGAGGGGCGGGGGACCCGCGGCCCTTCCGGCTTGCTGAAAGATGATCGAATGAAGCCGTTGATAGATTTATTATAGCGGAAAATGGCGCCGAGGGCAACTGCCATTGACCGGAGGCGTCCTGCCGGAATAAAAACGCGAGGTCATCCCCAAAGCGGGATGGCCCCGCGCACAGTGCGCCTGGGGCGGAGGACGGCAACTCAGCAGTCTCCGCCGGCAAACAGCCGCTGTGCAAGACGGCCCACGGGCTTTCCCATCTGCCTGGTCAGCAGCCCGACAAACAGTGCCGCGGCCACGGTGCCCTCCCGTACGCCTACCAAGGTGCCGGTGGAGAACAGGCCGATCAGAACGGCGATCGTCACCAGAGTGACGTCAAAACACACCTTCATGTTTCCGAATTTTACGGGGAGCCGCTTGCACAGCGCCAGGATCAGCCCCTCGCCTGCCAGGGGCACCGCCTGGGCGGCCACTTCGACGCTGACGCCCAGCGCCACCAGGAAAATACCCGCTGCGCACAGGAGCCACTGGGTCTGATAGGAGTTGGGCGTCACGCTGCCCAGCAGATACACCGCCAGGTCCGTCAGCAGGCCGAAGAGCAGCGCCGCCGGCAGCTGCAAGAGCTGGAGGAGGGCGAACTGCCGCCGCAGCAAAAGGATCTGGAGCAGGACGAAGACGGCATGCATGGCAATGGTGGCGGTGCCGACCGTGACCGGAGCGATCAGGCTGATCACGTACGGCATGCTGGAAATGGGCGAGGTGCCCAGGTCTGCACGTATGGAAAAGGCCACGCCGAAGGCCATGATACAAAGACCTGCGCATAAAAACAAGCAGCGCTTGACGGATTGTGTTTTCAAAGACGATACTTCCCTTCTGCTTTGTGATTTCACTTGGAAAGCAGAGGGCAATCGCCTTTGTTTCGGGGGAGATTGGGGATCTTCCAGGTCCAATAGATCAAAAGCTTTTTCATCATGTTCAAAAATCAAAAGGGCCGCCCTCCCGCTGCGGGGTGCAGCGGAAAAAGCGGCCCTGGGCGCGGGCGGGGCCCGCAGGTTTATTCAAATTCCACCGTTGCGGGAGGTTTGCTGGTGATGTCGTACAGCACCCGGTTGATGCCGGGGACCTCGTTGACGATACGCACGCTCACCCGGTCCAGCACGTCGTAGGGGATGCGGGTCCAGTCGGCGGTCATGAAGTCATCGGTGGTGACAGAGCGCAGGGCTACCGCGTAATCATAGGTGCGGCCGTCGCCCATGACGCCCACGGAGCGCATATTGGTCAGCACCGCGAAGTACTGATTCATGGCGCCCTCCAGGTTGGCCTTGGCGATCTCGTCCCGGAAGATAAAGTCCGCCAGACGCAGGGTATCCAGCTTCTCCTTGGTGATCTCGCCCAGCACACGGATGGCAAGACCGGGGCCGGGGAAGGGCTGACGCATGACCAGATATTCCGGCAGACCCAGCTCGCGGCCCAGCTGGCGGACCTCGTCCTTGAAGAGCATCCGCAGCGGCTCGATGATCTCCTTGAAATCCACATAGTCGGGCAGGCCGCCTACGTTGTGGTGGCTCTTGATGACGGCGGCATTGCCGGCGCCGGACTCGATCACGTCGGGATAGATGGTGCCCTGGACCAGGTAATCCACCTGGCCGATCTTCTTGGCCTCGGCTTCAAAGACCCGGATGAACTCCTCGCCGATGATCTTGCGCTTGCGCTCGGGGTCGCTGACGCCGGCCAGCTTGCCCAAAAACAGCTCCTCGGCATTGGAGCGGACGAAGTTGATGTCCCACTTTTTGAAGGCGGCCTCTACCTCGTCGCCTTCGTTGAGACGCATAAGGCCGTGATCCACGAACACGCAGGTAAGCTGACTGCCCACGGCCTCGGCGACCAATGCCGCAGCCACGGAGGAGTCCACGCCGCCGGAGAGAGCCAGCAGGACGCGGCCGTTGCCTACCTTTTCCCGGATGGCGGCGATGGCAGTCTCCTTGTAGTCGCCCATGGTCCAGTCGCCCTTGGCGCCGCAGACCTCATAGAGGAAGTTGCGGATCATGGCGGTGCCGTACTGGGTGTGGTTCACCTCGGGATGGTACTGCACACCGTAGAAGCCCCGGGACTCGTCGCAGATGGCCACATTGGGACAGGCGTCGGAGTGGGCCACCAGAGAGAAGCCCTCGGGCACCTTCTCCATATAGTCGCCGTGGCTCATCCAGGTGATGCTCTCCTGGGGCAGACCCTTGAAGAGCTTGCAGGAGGTATCAAAATAGGTGTCGGTCTTGCCGTATTCCCGGGCGGAGTCCTCGGTGGCGGCCACGACCTTGCCGCCCAGATTGTGGGCCAGCAGCTGGCAGCCATAGCAGATGCCCAGGATGGGCACGCCCAGCTGGAACACGGCGGGGTCCGCCTGGGGGGACGTGGGATCATACACGCTGTTGGGGCCGCCGGTGAAGATGATGCCGATGGGATCCATGGCCCGGATGGTCTCCATGGGGGTGGTATAGGGCTTGACCTCGCAGTAAACACCGCACTCGCGGACCCGGCGGGCGATCAGCTGGTTATACTGGCCGCCGAAATCCAGCACGATGACGGTCTGGTGGGACATGTGGGTTCCTCCTTTATCAAACGTGGGTTATGAACAGTCTGCGCCGCCCCACTCGACCACGGTAAAGCCTGTGCGGGCAAAGGCGGGCAGGGTTTGGGCAGGAAGTTCCACCGGCTCGTCCAGGGCCTTCCAGGCCATAAACACCCGCAGGACGCTGTCGGGCCGGGGGGAGATCTCCAGCCGGGCGTGGTCGGTGTACGCCTCTGCCTGGAAGGAGATGAGATTATAGGGGTTTTGCTCCATCTGGGGCAGCCAGTAGACGATAAATTCATTGGCCTCCCGGCGATTGAGCCCCAGGGAGGAGAGGGCCTCCTCCAAAAATGCCGCGGTATCCGCGCCGGAGACGCAGAACCCTTCGGAAAAATCATAGGACGCGGCGCAGGTGCCCTCCCAGAAAAGATAGCTGTATTCCTGCCCTTCCTCATCCCGGAGGGTGCCGTCCGGCGATGCGGTGACGGTCCAGACACCGTCCTGCGCGGCAGGATAGGTGCACGTCAGCGTTCCGCCGTAGTCCAGCGCCACAGTGACGGCCGTCTCTTCCTCCGGGTAGAGGTAGATCACAGGCTTGGCGTCTCTGCCGCCGAAGACGGATTCGCAGCCGCTGAGCATCAGCACAGCGACGGCTGCCAACAAAACAAGCTGCTTTTTCATACCTGCTCCTCCTTCTTGGCTTTGTACCAGCGAAGACGGGAAAAACGGCGTGGAGTTCTGCGCAGGGAAACGGACGGGATTACTCCTCGTCCCGGAAGACGATGTTGCCGGGCTCGGCGGACTCAATGATAGCCAGGGACTTGAGGTTCACGCCGGCAGCGCGCAGCCGGTCGCCGCCGCCCTGGAAGCCCTTCTCCACGGCGCAGCCGATGCCCACCAGCGTGGCGCCGGCGGCGGTGACGATGTCGCACAGGCCGCGCATGGCCTCGCCGTTGGCCATGAAGTCGTCGATGATGAGCACCTTGTCCTCGGAGCTGATCCACTCCTTGGACACCAGCAGCGTGACCTTTTTCTTGTAAGTATAGGAGAAGATGTCGCTTTGATAGAGACCGCCCTCGATGTTGTCGCTCTTGGCCTTCTTGGCGAAGATCATGGGCTTTCCGAAGTGCTGGGCCACGATGGCGGAAAGAGCGATGCCGCTGGCTTCGGCGGTGAGGATCATGGTGACTTCATCCATGTTGAAGTGCCGGCCGAATTCCTCGGCAATGTGGCTCATCAGCGTGGTGTCGATCCGGTGGTTCAAAAAGCCGTCCACCTTGATGATGTTGCCGGGCAGCACCTTGCCCTCTTTGACGATGCGCTCTTTCAGTTCCTGCATGAACATATCCCCCTCAAGTTGTTGTTTCTGTTTGGAATTTGTAAAAAATTCGACTTTGACTTATTATCTCCAATAATCCCTGGATTTGCAACTGTTTTTCCCCACAAAAAGAAAAATCTCTCCCCCTGCGGTCTTGGCATGACGGACAAAATGCGCGAAAGGCCGCGCCGTGGGTGAACACGGCGCGGCCTGGGTATTATTTGCCCTCCAGCTTGTCGGCAGCGGCGTCCAGCCACTGGCCCTGGAAGGATTCGATGTCGCCGGCGTCGGTCAGAGCGGCCAGAGCCGGATCGATGGGCATCTCCGCCAGCAGAGGCAGGTTATGCCGCCGGGCGGCCTCGGCGGTCTTGCCCTCGCCGAAGAGGTGGATCTTCTTGCCGCAGTCCGGGCAGGCCACATAGCTCATGTTCTCCACCAGACCCAGAATGGGCACTTCCATCATCTCGGCCATCTTCACGGCCTTTTCCACCACCATGCTCACCAGCTCCTGGGGAGAGGCCACCACGATGATGCCGTCCAGGGGGATGGACTGGAACACGGAGAGGGATACATCGCCGGTTCCCGGAGGCATGTCCACAAACAGATAGTCGCAGTTCCACAGCACGTCCGTCCAGAACTGCTGCACCACGCCGGAGATGACGGGGCCGCGCCAGATGACGGGATCGGTCTCGTTGGGAAGCAGCAGATTGGTGGACATGACCTGGATGCCCGTGCGGGACTCCATGGGATAGAGGCCCTGCTCACTGCCCATAGCCTGGCCGTGAACGCCGAAGGCCTTGGGAATGGAGGGGCCGGTGACGTCCGCGTCCAGCACGCCCACGGCGTAGCCGCGGCGGCGCATGGTGACGGCCAGCTGGCTGGTGACCATGGACTTGCCCACGCCGCCCTTGCCGGAGACGATGCCGTAGACCTTGCCGACTCTGGCGGCGGGATTGTGCTCTTTCAGGAGGGACTGAGGCTCCTGACGCTCGCTGCAGCTTTCACCGCAGGTGGAGCAATTGTGGGTGCATTCACTCATACGTGTATATCTCCTTTTCGCTTTTGCGTAATCAATACGGACTTTGACCGGGCGCACCCGGTACAGCCTATCTTATACCTGACGCGGCGACGCCGTCAACCGCTGAACGGAAACTTCACTGTCTCCGGCAAAAAATTCCGCTTCCCGGCTGTGGCAGGTAAAGAGGAGGATCTGGCGATTTTTCGCTTCCTCTTTTAAATGGGTAAGGGCCGCGGCGCACCGTTCGTCGTCAAAGGCGGTCAGGACGTCGTCCAGAATGAGAGGGGCGGCGTCCTCCCGGGGCAGCGCCAGATCGCACACCGCCAGACGCACCGCCAGATACAGCTGGTCCACGGTGCCGGCGGAGAGGAAGGGCGCGTCCCGGTAGATCTGATCGCCCTCCGGCTGGGCGCAGACGCGGAAGTCCCGGTCCAGCACCACGCCGGTGTAGCGTCCGCCGGTGAGTGCGCGGAAGATCTCCGCGGCCCGGCGGCCCAGTGCGGGGGAAAACCGGCCCTGCAGCTCCCCACCCGCCTGCTCCAGCGCCTCCAGCGCCTCCGTCAGGGCGGCGTACTCCGTCTCGAGAGCGTCGCGGCGGTCAGTGAGGGTGCGGATCTGGCTTTGCAGCACCACCCGGTCCCCGGCGGCGTGGAGCTGCCCGGCCAGGTGGTCTGCTGTGCTGCGGGCGGCAGCACTGGCGTCTTTGACCTGTGCAAGCTCCTGGCTGATGGCTTCCCGGCTCCGGGCGGGACGGGCGGCGCTGCCGGCGGTCTGGGGCCTGCCGCCGCTTTGGGTCAGAGCTTCGACCCGCAGGGATGCTTCCCGGGCGGCGGACTCCGCCTCGGCAAGCTCCTTGCGCCGCTGGGCGCAGCGGCGCAGCAGCAGGTCGGCGGTGGGGATATCAAAGGCGGCGGAGGCAAAGCGGCGTACTTCCAGCAAAATGCCCTGCTCGTTGGAAGAGAGGGTGGCGTACAGGGCGTCCGCGGCGGCGGATTTGGCCCGGAGGTCCTCCTGGGCTTCGTCCCGGGCACGGCACAACGCGCTGTATTCCTCTGCCATGCGTGCGATCTGGTCGGCGTCAGCAGTGCCGTACCGCCGGTTCAGCGCCGCAAGGCGCGCCTTGCGCTTTTGGCTGCGGACTAAGAAGAATACGCCGAAGGCGGTAAAAAACAGCACTGCCGCGGCAAGGCCCAGAGAAAGGGCTGTGCCCCGGGTCCTCAGGCCCCAGCCGGTCAACGCGCCGGCGGCGGCACCGGCGATGCCCAGTACCGCGGCGCCGGTATAGGAGGGACGGCCCTGGGGCGGAGTTTCCAGCTGGCGCTGCACCTGCTCCGGTGTCTGCCCGGCGAAAGGACTCTTGCTGACGGCGTCCTCTGCGCGCAGTACGGCCTTCATGGCCTCGTCCCGTTCCTCCCGGGCCTTGTGCAGGGCCTTGCGGGTGGTCTCCAGATTCACGATGGCGCCCCGCAGACGGGCGATCACATCACTGCCGGGGATGCGCTCTTGTTCCAGCTGGGCGCGCAGAGCATCCGCCTGGGCCCGGGCTGTGTCTGCCTCCTGACGGAGCTTGTCCAGAGACTGACTGCGCTGGGCGTTTTCCCAGCGGTCCCAGGCTTCCAGCTCCTCGGTCAGGGACCGCACACGCTGCTCCAGGGTCTCAGCTTCCCGGCGGGCCTGGGCCAACTGGGAGGCCAGGGCATCGCTTTGGCGCAGCTGTTCAGAAAGTTCCGCCAGCTGGGCCTCCAGGGCGGGGATCTGGCCGGTCTTGTTGTGACGGCGGCGGTTGAGCTGCTTTTTCAGCGCGGCGGCCGCCTCGGAAAAGGACACGTCCTCCTCGCCGGAGGTGAGCAGCGCGGCAATGCGCCGCTCCAGCTCCGCGTCCCGGGAGACGGCCAGCCCCGACTGCCGGATAAAGGCGCTGCGCTCATAGACCTCCCGGGTCACGCCCAGCAGCGTCTCGCCGCAGGTCTGTCCCGTGAGATCGGGCACAATATCCACGGTGCCCGTATACAGGGCCTTGAATTCTCCCATGGGTGTGCCTTGGCGCCGGGTGGCACGCAGGAGGGTAATGTCCCGGCCGTTCCAGCGGCAGTCTACCCGTCCGGCCATGAGGGCGCCGGACCAGGGGGCGTAGCGGTTTTTATCCGCAGGAGCGTCGGGGCGGTCCCGCTCCCGGCTATTGATGCCATAGAGCATGGAGAGAAGAAAGGCGCACCAGGTGGATTTGCCGGTCTCGTTGGGAGCCTGCAGGATATTGAGGCCCGGCTGCAGCTCCAGTGTATCGTTTTGAAGGCGGCCAAAAGAGGCGGCCATGCGTTGGATCAGCAAAAAATCACTCCTAAATGGGAATCAACTTCTTGATACGGGACATTATAACACTGCCGGCTTGGTTTGCACAGGGGATTTCCATATTATATAGGTATCCGGCAGGGGAAAAGGGGCATTATAAGCGTGGAAGAACCCAAGTATTAAAAAAATTGGAAAAAGGTGTTGACAAAAGAGGGAGGGCGTGGTATTCTAACCAAGCTGTCGCCGCGGTGAGCACTGCGGCAGAGAGGAAATGAAAAAAGTACTTGACAGTGACCACAAGATGTGGTAATATAAAAGAGTTGCTGCTGATACGAAAACGGATCGGGCGTCAAAAACTTTTGAAAAAAGTGCTTGACAAACGAGATGAAGTTGAGTATAATAGCAATGTTCCGCCGGGAACGGCGTGTACCTTGTAAATTAAACAACGTAACGAAAAGAAAGCACCAGACGGACGCTTGAATGGTGAGAAATCACCAGGAAAGCGAACCAAAAGGCAGCAAACCGGGTTAAGTCAATTACCGGTGGAGCTGCAAAACATGAAGCTATGGAAAATAGCTCTATGAAAGATTAGCTCGGACTACGGTCCGTGTTGATACCATTTTATAGAGAGTTTGATCCTGGCTCAGGACGAACGCTGGCGGCGTGCTTAACACATGCAAGTCGAAC
>DYBL01000083.1 GCA_019418625.1 Clostridiales bacterium
GCCTGTTCCGCCGCCGTATGGGGCTGAGTCCCTCCGACTACCGGCTGAGCGGGCCATAATGCACAATCCGCCGCTTCTTTTCCCCGGAAAATCCGCCGCGGCATCCCTTGCAGGGCTGTTCAGAACATGCTAAAATAAAATGATTTTGTGTGTTTTAAAGGAGAATTGCCTTGTGATCGGTCTTTTGCTGCTCAACCAGATCGCCCAGCTGTTTATTTGCATTTTCCTGGGATGGCTGTCGGTAAAGTGCCGCCTGCTGCGGTCGGAGGACAGCCGGGTCCTGTCTATGGTCACCCTGTATCTGGTGACCCCGTGCCTCATCGTGGGCGCCTTCCAGATCGAGTGCACGCCGGACATGCTCCGGGGCCTGGGGCTTTCCCTGGGGGCAGCGGTGCTCATCCACGTGCTGCTGTTCGTGCTGACCTATGTCTGCCGCCGACCTCTGCACCTCAACGCAGTAGAGCAGGCCTCCGTCATCTACTCCAATGCCGGCAACCTCATCATCCCCATCGTCACCGCCATCCTGGGCAAGGAGTGGGTCATCTTCACCAGCATGTTCATCATCGTCCAGCTGCCCCTTTTGTGGAGCCACTGCCGCTTCCTCCTCAGCGGGGAGGGGGGCTTCTCCTTAAAAAAGGTGCTGGGCAACGTGAACATCCTCTCCATTCTGGTGGGTGCGGCCCTGTTTTTCCTGGGCATCCCCCTGCCGGGTGTGGTCACCGGCGCCATGGACTCCATGTCCGGCATGATCGGCCCGCTGAGCATGATCGTGGCGGGTATGCTCATGGGCGACATCGACTTGAAGCATATTTTCACCCTGCCCAGCATCTGGAAGGTGGCCGCCCTGCGGCTGGTGGTATTCCCCCTGGCGGTGCTGGTGCTGCTCAAGTACAGCGGCCTTGCCGCCCTGGCCCCCAACGGAGAGACCATTCTGCTGGTGAGCTTCCTGGCCTCCGCCACGCCCGCCGCCTCCGCCGTCACCCAGATGTCCCAGGTATACGGGCCGGACGGCACCTATGCCGGCGCCATCAATGTCTCCACCACACTTTTATGCATCATCACCATGCCTCTGCTCATTACCCTCTATCAGCTGTGACCCTCCTCGAAAGGACACAGCTCATGAAGTACAAAAAGAGCGCCCGGCTTTTGTCGGGCGCTCTTTTTCTCTTTCCGGTCACGGCTGGGTGCGCTCCGGCTCTTCCAGGGCATCCGCGGCGGTGACGGCGGTGTAGGAAAGCCACACATACTTTCCGTCCTGCAGCTCCACCGCGTCAGACGCGCTCTGTCCGGAGGCCAGGGCGCAGCTGAGAGCCACGATGCTCTCCGCCTGCCCCAGGGCGTCGTTGCGGACGGTGCCCCGGAGCGTACCTGCCCGCAGGGCCTCCAGCGCCGGAGCCGTGGCGTCCACTCCCACGATAAAGGGCATCTCCTCCGCGGAAAGCCCTGCCTCCAGGCAGGCGTCGATGGCGCCCAGGGCCATGTCGTCGTTGTTGGCAAACACCACCTCAATGGGCTCCTCCACGGTCTGAAGCCACTGGCGCATCCGCTCGGCTGCCTGGCTGCGCTGCCAGTTGGCCGCGGCGCTTTCCAGCTTTTCCACCTGAATGCCGCCGGTGACCAGCGTCTGGACGCTGTGCTCCGTGCGCAGCAGAGCGTCCTGGTGGCCCGGCTCTCCCTCCAGCATCACATACTGCACGACGCCGTCGCCGCTGCGGTCCAGCGAAGCCCGGTCCGCCCGCCAGGCATCCACCACCAGCATGCCCTGGAGCCTCCCTGCCTCCGCTCCCGGAGAGCCCACATAGTAGGCGCCCTCCCAGCGCAGCAGGTCCTCCTCCACCGGCTCGCGGTTGAAAAAGATCACCGGCACATCCGCCGCGCGGGCCTTGTCCACAATGACGGCGGCCGCCGTCCGGTCCACGATGTTCACGCAGATCACATCGCAGCCCAGATCCAAAAACCGGTCCACCTGCTCGTTCTGCACGCTCTGGCTGCTGCGGCCGTCCGCCACCGACAGGTTGATCTTCACGCCCAGATGCTGCTCCTGCTCCTGGAACAGCTGCTCCAAGTGCTGGGTGATGGTGGAGATGAACGTGTCCGTCTGGTCATACACCGCCACGCCCACCCGCACGGTGGGGGTGGCCGCCGCCCGGCCGCAGCCGGGCAGAAGGGCCAGCAGCGCCGCCAGCAGCGCCGCGGCCAGGCATTGCATCCGCTTCATGTGGCACACCTCCTTCACCGGGTCACCGGGAACAGCAGCTTCTGGTTGGCCGGGTCGTACATGTTCTCTTTCCGGACGATGGAAAACTCCATGGGCTCCACCGCCGTCCGGGGCACCTTGCGGGACGCCTCCACCGCCGCCTCCACCGCCAGATAGCCGGCGGCAAATTCATTCTGGGCGGCAATGGCGGTGATCCAGCCCTGCTCCAGGGCATAGGCGATGGTGTTGGTGGCGCCCACGCCGTACAAAAGGGGCGGCTGCGTCAGCTGCTCCACGGCAGCCGCCGCCTGCTCCAGCGTGCCGGCGTCAAAGGCCAGCAGCAGCGCCGGCTGCTCCCGTTCCACGGCGGCCGCCAGCACCTCGCCCAGGTCCTCATCCGGTCCGACGGCGCAGGTGCGTACCACCCGGTCCGCCTGCTCCAGCTCCCGGGCAGCGGCCTCCAGCCGCGCATCCACGCCGTTCTGCCCGCCCGCGCGGTCGATGAGCAGCACCGTTTCGGCGGCAGCGGCGCCGTTGAGGGCCGCCTGGCCCAGGGCCCGGCCCACGGCGGCGTTGTCCATGCCCACAAAGGCGCAGGCGCCCCAGTCGGTCATATCCGTCTCCATGGTCACCACCGGCACCTGTGTGCTCAGATCCTTCACCACGTCTCCCAGCGCGTCCGTGTCCGCCGGCACCAGCACCACGGCCCCGGCGCCGCCGGCCACCTCCCGCTGCAGAAGGTCCGCCTGATCCCGGGCGCTGCCGGCAGTCTCCGGCGTTAGGATCCGCAGCTCGGCCCCCAAATCCGCCGCCGCCTGCTCCATGCCCTGCCGGGCGGTGGACCACAGGGCCGTGTCCGTCTCGCGCAGCACCACGGATACCTCCACCAGCTCCGTGCCCTTGCGGCTTTGCTCCGGCTCCATGGCCAGCAGCAAAAACAGCACGCACAGTCCCAGCAGCGGCACCACCAGCTGCAGCATGACCTTGCGCTTCACTGCCTCTCCTCCTTCCGATAGCGGCGCGCCGCCTCCTCGTCCAGAGCGGGCAGGCGGATGCGCACGGTGGTGCCGTCATCCGGCTCGCTGAGGATGGTGAGCCCGTAGGGCTCGCCGAAGGTCAGACGCAGCCGCTGATGCACATTGCGAAACCCGATGCCCGAACCCTTGGCGCCTGGGTTGGGCCCGCCGCCCTCCAGCAGACGGCGCACCACTTCCTCCGGCATACCGGGGCCGTTGTCCGTCACTTCGATGCACACATCCCCTCCGTCCCGGAAGGCCCGGACGGTGATCTCTCCGTCCCCGTCGGCGTAGGCCATGCCGTGGTAGATGGCGTTTTCCAGCACCGGCTGGACGATGAGCTTGATGGTATAGAGGGATTCCACCCCGTCCTCGGCGGTGACGGCGGCGCTGAACTTGTTCTTGTAGCGCATTTTCTGGATGGTGAGATAATGCCGGGCATGCTCCAGCTCGTCGGCGATGGGGATGACGTTGCTGCCCCGGCTGAGGGAAATGCGGAAAAAGCGGGCCAGGGAGGTGAGCATGACCACCGCGTCCTGGGTGCGGCCGTTCTCCGTCATCCACACCACGCTGTCCAGGGTGTTGTAGAGGAAGTGGGGATTGATCTGCGCCTGGAGCACGTCCAGCTCGCTGCGCCGCTTTTGTTCCTCCTGCTGGATGATGTCCTCCATCAGGTGGTCCATGGTGGAGACCATGGAGCGGATGGAGTGGCTCAGATGCTCCACCTCCGTGGGCCCGCCCACATCGAAGTCCACGTCCGAGCGCCGGGCCTCCAGATCCTTCACCGCCCGGTCCAGCTTTTTCACCGGGGCCGTGATCCACTCGGAGAGCCGCAGGTTCACGAACACCAGCAGGAAAATGGAAAACAGCACCACGAACAGGAAAAACAGCACCAGCTGGCTGTAGTTGGTCCAAAGGCTCTCCCGGGGCACCACGGCCACCAGCTTCCAGCCCGTGTAGCCCACGGTCTTCACCGTCACCTGCCGGCTCTGGCCCTGGAACTGCTCTTGGTGGCTGCCGTCGGTATAGCCGGCGGCGGTCAGGTTGTTCTCCTGCTGGAGCCCGGCGTAGATGAGCTGCTGGCGGGGGTGGTAGATGATCTCGCCGCTGTCGTCGATGAGGTAGAGGTAGCCCCCGTCATCCAGCTCCACGTCCTTGCAGATCTGCTCGATGCCGTCAAAGCTCATGTCCAGCAGCAGCACGCCGCCTTCGATGGCCCCGCCGCGGGACAGCTCCACATACCGGCTCAGGGACACCACCCACCGGTACCGCTCGTCCACGTCCGACCAGAGGTTCTGCACATGGGGCGTGGAAAAATGCAGGTTCTCGATCTTGTCCATGGCCTGGACGAACCAGTCCTCCCGCTGGGGGGAGACGCTGTTTTTCAGCGTGCGCAGAGGCGTGGCGGAGAGCAGCTCCCCCTTCTCGGAGAACACGGCCATGGAGACGATGGAGTCCCGGTTGCTGCCGTAGAGCAGCTCCAGGGCCGGCGTCAGGCTGCCCTCGTCCAGATCGATGTTCTTGATGACGTTATAGTAGGCGGTATCGGAAATGCGCATCATGCCCCTGAGGTACGCGTCCAGATTCCAGTTCACCTGGGACAAAAGCCGCTGGCTGTTTTCCGCCTGCTGGGCGTTGGTGGTGTAGGAAAAGCGCAAAAACAGCGTCAGTCCCATGAACACCATGCCCACCACAGCCACGGCGGTAAAGGACAGCGACAGGATCATCTGGATGCTGCTGCGGCGGTACAATCCCTGCCACCGGCTGCGCACAGCCTCCCTTACGCGGCCCATGTCACCGCCTCCTTTTCCACAAAGATTCACGCTCCGCCTTCCCCGGCGCGGTATTTGGTGGGCGTGACGCCGAAGTGGCGCTTAAAGACATAGCTGAAATAGTTGGGGTCGTCATAGCCGCAGCGGCGGGCGATGAGGTACGTCTTTTCCTCCGTGTCCCGCAGGGCCCGCTTGGCCGCCTCCATGCGCACCACCGTCAAATAGGCGATGAAGCTCATGCCCACCTCCCGCTTGAAGAGGGTGGAGAAGTAGGCTGCGGACAGGTGCAGGTGCTGGCAAAGCCGCTCCACGGAAAGGTCGCTCTCACCGTAGTGGGCGTCGATATAGGCCCGGGCCCGCTCCACCATCTGTCCGGCGGTGTCCGTCCGCTGGCGGCGGATGAGGGCCTGGATCTTCAAACACCGGTCCAGGCACCACCGGCCCATCTGCTCGGGAGTGGTGAAGTCGGCAGCCTGCACGGCGCCGGTAAAGCCCGTGCCGAACACGGTCTCCACCTCCAGCCCGGCGCCCCGGGTCAGCCGCAGCAGGCACATCAAAAGCTCCAAAAAGAACAGCTGGCACTGGGACATGGCCAGACCCGAGGCCCGCACCCGCTCCGTCAGGTATTCCACCTGGGCGCGGATCTCCTCCTCGCCGCCCAGCTTCACCGCAGAGCTGAGGGCTTCCTCGTCGCTTTCCATAAACTCCAGGCGGCGGCTGGCATCCGGCTCCAGGTCCCCGATGTAGATGGCACGGCCCCGGCCCACCAGGCCCCGGTACTCCAGAGCGCTGCGGGCACCGGCCGCGGACTGGGACAGCTCCTCCGGCGCGGCCACAGGAGCGCCCACGCCAACGGTCAGCCGCCGGCCCAGATAGCTCTCCGACAGGGCGCACACCCGGTTCACTGCGTCCAGCAGGGCATAGATGTCCCGCCGGGCGTCCATGGCCGCCAGCAGCGCCACGGAGTCGTTATACAAAAACGTCTGAAAGCGGCCGCCCTCCAGGGACAGGTTCTCCTCAAACAGCTGCTGGACCGACATGGTCACCAGCTCTCCCTGGGGCCCGGCGCTGTCGATATGCACGATGGCCGCGGCGAATGCGCCGCCGCTCAGGTCCACGTCATAGCGCTCCGCCAGCTCCACCATCCGCTCCCGGCTGATGCGGCCGTCCAGCAGACGGGTGAAAAACAGCCCCCGCAGCACCGGCAGGCTCTCCTCATACCGGCGCCGCAGCTGTTCGGCGTTGCGCCGCTCCGCCCGCTCCGCGTCCAGCTGGGCATGCAGCTTTTCCAGCACGCCCGCCAGCTCCGCGGCGTTGATGGGCTTCAAAATATACTCCGACACGTTCATCTGGATGGCCTGCTTGGCGTACTCAAAGTCGTCAAAGCCGGAAAACACCACAAATTTGGACGCAGGCAGCCGCACCGTCAGGATGCTGCAAAGCTCCAGCCCGTCCATAAAGGGCATTTTGATATCCGTGAGCACCACGTCGGGCTTGAGGGACTCAGCCAGCTCCAGGGCATCCCGGCCGTTTTCCGCCTGGCCCACCAGGGTAAAGCCCAGGCCCGCCCAGTCCATTTTCTGGCTGATGCCCACCCGGATGTCCTCCTCGTCGTCCACCAGCAGCACCCGGTATAATTCCATGCCGTTCACTTCCTTTCCCGCAGTATAACACAGCTTTTCCCGCTATGGAATCCAAAAAAGGGCGCGCACACGGGTGCGCGCCCTTGCCTGGACGGGAAAACTTACTTCTTGACCAGATACTTGCGCATATCCAGGGCGCAGGCAAAGAGGATGATGCCGCCCTTGATGATGTAGAAGTAGTCCTGGTTGATGCCGATCATGTTCAGACCCACGAAGATGAGGCGCAGCATCAAAACGCCGATGACCACGCCGCGGATCTTACCAATGCCGCCCACGAAGGAGACGCCGCCGATGACGCAGGCCGCGATGGCGTCGGACTCGTAGTTCAGACCGGTGTTGGCGGTGTTGGAGGCCACGCGGGCACCCTCGATGAAGCCGGTGACGGCGTACATGGCGCCGGCCAGGGCAAAGACCATGATGTTGGTGGCGAACACGTTGACGCCGGAGACGCGGGCAGCCTCTTCATTGGCGCCCAGGGCGAACATGTTCTTGCCGAAGGTGGTCTTGTTCCAGATGAACCACATGACGGCGGTCAGCAGCAGGGAGATCCACACATAGTTGGGGATGGGGGTGCCGCCGATCTTCAGCACGGAACCGGTGATGAAGTTGGAGTAGGACTTGTCCAGACCGGAGATGGCCATGCCGTTGTTGTTGCCGGCGTTGACATAGCGCAGCAGCAGCGTGTAGATGATCAGCTGGCTGGCCAGGGTGACGATGAAGGGATGCAGCTTGAACTTGGCCACGAAGAAGCCGTTGAACGCACCGATGGCTCCGCCGATGAGCATGGCCAGCAGCAGCACCAGGATGACGGGCGGCGGGGTCAGGTCCACCCACATCTTGCTGGCCGCGTCCACGGCCTGCAGCAAAGAGGCGGAGATACAGGCGGTCAGGCCCACGATACGGCCGGCGCTCAGGTCGGTACCGGTCAGCACGATGCAGCCGCCCACGCCCAGAGCCACGGGCAGATACGCGCAGGTCTGGGAGAGGATGTTGATGATGGATGCGGGCTTGCGGAAGTTGGGATTGACGATGGCGATGTACACCACGGCCAGGGCCATGATGATGATCAGGGCGTTATTGAGGATCATGTCCCCCACGCGCCGGGCGGTCAGGGGCTGCTTGGCCGCGGCCTTGGCGCCCTTTTCCTGCGTTTTGGATTCATTACTCATAGGTGTTTTCCCCCTCTATTACACATATTTAGCGGCCAGGGTCAGGATCTCTTCCTGGCTGGTGTTCTTGGCATCCACCTCGCCGGCCAGGATGCCGCCGGACATGACCAGAATACGGTCGCACACGCCCAGCAGCTCCGGCATTTCGGACGAGACCATGATGACGCCCTTGCCCTCCTTGGCAAGGTCGATGATGAGCTGGTAGATCTCATACTTGGCGCCCACGTCGATGCCGCGGGTGGGCTCGTCCAGCAGCAGCACCTCCGGCTTGGTCAAAAGCCAGCGGCCGATGATGACCTTCTGCTGGTTGCCGCCGGAGAGGGAGCGGATCTGGGTCTTCTGGCTGGGCGTCTTGATGCGCATGGCCTGGATGGCCCAGTCGGTGTCCTCCCGCATCTTCTTGTCGGAAAGGCAGATGCCGCCGATCAGGTAGCTTTTGAGGTTGGAGATGACCGTGTTGTCCAGAATGTCCCGGATGCCGAAGATGCCGGTGGCACGGCGCTCCTCCGTCAAGAGGGCGAAGCCGTTTTTGATGGACTCACGGGGGTTGCGGTTCTTGATCTCCTTGCCGTGGAGGCGAATGGTGCCGCTGCCCTTGGTCATGGAGCCGAACAGGTTCTCCAGCACCTCCGTGCGGCCGGAGCCGTCCAAGCCGGCGATGCCCAGGATCTCACCCTTGCGCAGCTGGAAGCTGGCCTCCTTGAGGCGGGTGTACTTGCCGGAGAGGTTCTCCACTTCCAAAATGGCCTCGCCGGGGACGTTGTCCTTGGGGGGGAAGCGGTTGGTCAGCTCGCGGCCCACCATCAGCCGGATGATCTCGTTCATGGTCAGCTCGCTGGCGGGGCGGGTGGCCACCCACTGGCCGTCGCGCATGATGGTGACGTCGTCGCTGATGCGGAGGATCTCCTCCATCTTGTGGGATATGTAGATGATGCCGCAGCCCTTGTCGCGCAGCATGTTGATGATGCGGAACAGGTGCTCCACCTCGGTCTCCGTCAGGGAGGAGGTGGGCTCGTCAAAGACGATGACCTTGGCGTTGTAGCTGACGGCCTTGGCGATCTCCACCATCTGCCGCTGAGAAACGGGCAGGGTGGACATGATGGCCTTGGGGTCCACGTGGACCTCCAGCTGGTCGAAGATCTCCTTGGTGCGCTTGCGCATGGTGCTCTCGCTGACCATGATGCCGCCCACCTTGGGGTACCGGCCCAGCCACAGGTTATCGGTGACGGTGCGGGTCAGTGCCTGGTTGAGCTCCTGATGCACCATGGCCACGCCGTTTTCCATGGCCTCCTTGGAGCTTTTGAAGTTGACCTCCCGGCCATCCAAGGTAATGGTGCCGCTGTCCTTGGAATAAATGCCGAACAGGCATTTCATCAGCGTGGATTTGCCAGCGCCGTTTTCTCCCATCAGCGCGTGGACAGTGCCGGGGCGGACGGTCAGTGACACGCCGTCCAGGGCCTTGACGCCGGGGAATTCCTTGGTGATCCCCCGCATTTCAAGCAATGCCGGCTGATCCATAGTTTTCTCCTCCTTTTGCCTTTGTTTCGATCCGGGGCTCCTGCCTCAGCCTTGCCCGGCGGGCACGGCTCAGGCAGAAGCTCCCATGGAAGGGAGCGGGGCTGTCGCGCTCGACAGCCCCGCTCGTCTGTTGCTCAGCGTTGGGGCGACCCTTCGGGTCAGCCGGTGACCTTGGCGTAAGGCACACGGATCTTGGCCACGCCCTCGTCCACGTTGTAGCTATCGGTATTGGCCATCAGCTCAGCGGCGGAGTTCACGTTCTCCACCAGAGTCATGATGGTGGAAGCCATGCCGGCGGCGTCCTGCTTGACGGTACCGGTCATCTGGCCGTTCTCGATCTTCTGGACAGCGGAGTCCATGGCGTCGACGCCGTAGACGGGGATGGTCTTGGAGCCTTCCTCACCGGTGTTGTAGCCGGCAGCCTGCAGAGCAGCGATGGCGCCCTCGGCCATGCCGTCGTTGTTGGCGATGACCAGCTCGATCATGTTGCTGTTGGCCTCAGAGTAGGAAGCCAGGATGGTGGTCATGTAGTCGGTAGCGGCCTGAGCAGACCAAGCGCCGGTGGTATCCACCAGGTACTTGGAGGTGTTGGCGCTGTCATAGAAAGCCAGCTCGGGCTTGCCAGCCTCGGTCAGCTTGGCGTTGGCGTCCTCCACGGAGAACTGGGTGCGGTACTCAGCCTCGGCGTTGCCCTCCTGGCCCTTGAACAGAACGTAGGAGATGGTGCCGTCGCCGTTGAGATCCACGGTGTCATAGTTCTCCAGCAGGTAGTCGCCGATCATCTCGCCCTGCATGTGGCCGGCCTCGGCAGCGTCGGTGCCGACGAAGGCGCACTGCTCATAGCTGTTGACCACGTCGTCAGAGACCTCGCGGTTGAAGAAGATGATGGGGATACCGGCGTTCTTGGCGGCGTCGCAGGCCTGCTGGGCAGCGTCGGGAGAAGAGGTCTCCACGATGTTGACGATCAGGAGGTTAGCGCCGTTGGTGATGGCGGTGTTGATCTGGTCCAGCTGCTGGGCCTGGTTGTTCTGGCCGTCGAAGTTGTTGAAGGTGATGCCGGCCTCGGTCAGCTTGGCATCCATCTCGTTGCGGACGGTGGTGATGTACGCATCGGCGAAGTTGTAGTAAAACACGCCGACGTTGAGCTCACTGGTAGCAGCGGGGGTCTCCTCGCCGCCCTCGGCGGGGGTCTCTTCCTTGCTGCCGCAGCCGGACAGCAGACCCAGCACCATAATGGCGGAAAGGGCAAGTGCAAAAAGCTTCTTCATTCTGGTTCCTCCTATAAATTTTGAATTCCGACGGCCGAAAAGGGCCGTCCATTCGGAGATGACCACATTATAGCGTCGCGCCATGGAAAAAACGATAGAAAATTCTTTGAAGTTCTAGGAAAAAACTTCGCTTGACCGGGAAAAAGTGAAGAGAATTTTCACGAATCCGGTCGAATGGAGGACAGATCTGTTCTATCGTGTCCGGCCTGGGGAGATTCTCCCGAAAAAAAAGCCCCCGCCAAACGGCGGGGGCAGGGGGGAGGCACTTACTCCTCCACGTCCTTGAGCCGATCCAGATAGGGGCTGGTGACGCAGCTCATCTCCGGTGCGGCGTTCTTGAATTTTTCCACGCTGGCGGCGCTCTCCTTCACGGGGGTGATGGTGCCGGCGCCGGCCACGCAGCCGCCGGGGCAGGCCATGCCCTCCAGCAGGTAGCCGTCCCGCTTGCCGGCCTTGGCCATCATGAGCATCTTGCGGCACTCACGCAGGCCGTCGCCGTACTCGATCTTGACCTCCCGGTCGGGATCGATGTGGCTGATGGCCTCCACCACGGCGGCGGCCACACCGCCGCCCACGGCGAAGCCCCGGCCCATGCCGGTTCCCTCGTCCATGTTGTCGTCGGGGCCGGGCTCGATGGCGGCAAAGTCGATGTCCTTGGCATCGAACATGCCCTGGAGCTCCTCAAAGGTCAGCACGAAGTCCACGTCGGAGCGGACGGACTTGCGGTTGGCCTCCAGCTTCTTGGCGGCGCAGGGCCCGATGAAGCAGATGCGGGCATTGGGGTGGTCCTTTTTCACCATGCGGGCGGTGATGACCATGGGGGTCAGGGCCATGGAGATATAGTCCTTGAACTGGGGGAAGAGCTTCTTGGCCATCACGGACCAGGCTGGGCAGCAGGAGGTGCCCATGAAGGGCTGCTTGGCCGGGACGTTTTCCAGGAAGTCGTGGGCCTCTTCCACAGTGCAAAGGTCGGCGCCGATGGAGACCTCCACCACATCACGGAAGCCCAGCACACGCATGGCTGCCTTGATCTTGGCGGGCGTGGCCTCCTTGCCGAACTGGCCCACAAAGGCGGGCGCCACGCAGGCGATGACCTCTTCGCCGCGCTTGATGGCGTTGATGATCTGGAAGATCTGGCTCTTGTCGGCGATGGCGGCGAAGGGGCAGTTCACCAGGCACATGCCGCAGGAGACGCACTTGTCATAGTTGATCTTGGCCCGGCCCAGCTCGTCGGAGCCGATGGCGTCCATGCCGCAGGCGGCGGCGCAGGGGCGCTCGATCTTGCTGATGGCCCGGTAGGGGCACTGGTTGAAGCACTTGCCGCACTTGATGCACTTATCCTGGTCGATGTGGCAGTGCTTCTGCTCGTCCAGGTAAATGGCGTCCTTGGGGCAGACGTTCATGCAGGGGTGGGAGATGCAGCCCTGGCAGCTGTCCGTGATGCGGATCTGCTTGGGAGGGCAGGCGTTGCAGGCAAAGGGGATGATATTGACCAGGGGTTCTTCAAAGTACTTGTCGTCGGCATCCACCACTTCCTGCATGTGGGCGCTGACGGGGGCGTTGGCGCCGGCGGGCTCCAGGTTCATGCCCAGGGCCAGGCGCACCCGCTCTTCCACGATGGCACGCTCCAGAAACACGTCGTGACGGTGGTGGGCCACCTCACCCTGGATCATTTTGTAGGGGATCATGTCCACACGGCTCATGTCCCCGCCCTCATAGGCCAGGCGAGCAACCTCGGTAAATACGTTGCGGCGGATCTCGTCTACCGCGCTGTGAACTCCTCTCACGTTCATTTCCTCCATTTTTGCCGGGCGGTCGCATTCCGGCCCGGGTAGTGTGAATTGGCCTAATCATTATATAGAAGGGTGTCTTTTTTTGCAAGGAAAATTCCGTGTTTTCCCCGGGGAAACAGGAAATGTTTGCAATTTCTTTTCAACTGCGGGCCCACCGGGAGCCTTTCAGATGCGTTTCAGCTTCTTTTTTATAATTGAGTACTATTCCAAGGCCGCCATTGGTGGTATAATGGCTATAATTACGGCCCCGGACAGACCGGTGCGCCGATTTCCACGATCGGAGGAATTTCCCCATATGGAGATGGACTGGAGACAGCGGCGGATCAATGGCGCCCTTTTCTCGATTTTGATGGTTTTGGTGATCTTGGTGCTGGTGGTGGGCGGTGTGCGCTATCATCAGTACCGTCAGGCACAGCAAGCCCCGGCGGACGAGTCGGTTCAGCTGAGCGCGGACTCCGCCCACAGCTACGCCGCCCTTTCTTACAGCAACGGCTCCGCCACGCTTTCTTTTTCCGTGGACGGCGAGACCGACCAGTGGATCTGGACGGACGACCCCACCTTCCCCCTCAGTGACACCACGGTGGAGGAGATCTGCGCCATGCTGACGGATCTGAAGCCCCAGCAGACCCTCACGCCGGACAAGCCTCTGGAAGACTACAACCTGGACGATCCGTCCGTGTACATCTCCGCCACCCGCGCCGACGGGTCTGTGCTGCGGCTGGACTTCGGCAAGACCACTTCCGACGGCAAGAGCTACTACGCCCTCATGGACAGCGACCCTGCCCAGGTGTATATCTTTGACGGGGCCCTGGTGGAAAAGCTCTCCGTGGCCATTTACGACATGACCCAGCTGCCCGTGCTGCCGGCCCTGACGGACAAGACCGTCCTCTCCTGCGCCGTCACCGGCGCTGTGGAGACCGCCATCACCGCCGGCAAGGACGGTACGTGGCTTTGTGACGGGCAGGATGTGACGGGCAATGAGACCGTGACTTCTCTTTTCAAGCAGCTGGAGCTTCTGACCTTCACCAAGTGTGTGGATTACCGCCCCTCTGACGAGGCCGCGTCTATCTGCGGATTCGACGCCCCCGCCGCGGTGGTGGAGGTGGCCTATCAGTCCGACACCGGCGCCGAGCAGACCATGACCCTCACCATCGGCAACGCGTCTGTGGACGGGACGGGCCGCTACGTGCGCCTGGGCAGCGAGGAGGCCATCTACCAGCTCTCCGCCGAGGCCGCCGCGCCCATGCTCTCCCTGGCCCAGAACGGACTGGGCGCATAAACGGAGATCGAAAATCGGCAAGGAGGCGTTTTGAACCATGCGCGTTTTGATCGTGGAAGATGAGGTACGTCTGGCCGCCACGCTCCAGGACCTGATGGAGCTGGACGGCTATGCCGCCGACGTGTGCCACGACGGGGAGTCCGGCCTGGACAATGCCCTGAGCGGCATCTACGACGTGGTGATCCTGGATGTGATGCTGCCCAAGATGGACGGCTTTTCCGTGCTGCGGCAGCTGCGGGCATCCGGCAGCGCCGTGCCGGTTTTGATGCTCACGGCCCGCAGCGAGCTCTCCGACCGGGTATCCGGCCTGGACCAGGGGGCCGACTACTATCTCACCAAGCCCTTTGAGCCCAAGGAGCTCATGGCCTGCGTGCGAGCCCTGGGCCGCCGCCAGCCGGAGCTGCGCAACACCGATCAGATCCAGTGCGCCGATCTGACGCTGGAAAAGAGCGCGTTCACCCTCTCGTGCGGTGAGCGCAGCGTGCGGCTGAGCCGCCGGGAGTTCGACATGATGGAGCTTTTGATGCTCAACCAAAAGCAGGTCATCACCAAGGAGTCCCTGCTTTTGAAGATCTGGGGCTACGAGTCCGACGCCGAGGACAACAATGTGGAGGTCTATATCTCCTTTTTGCGAAAAAAGCTGGATCATCTGCACTCCCAGGTGCGCATCAAGACCATCCGCATGGTGGGCTATTGCCTGGAATTTCCAAAGGATTGACGTTTTTTCCACTTTTCCACAGAATTATCCACTTTTTCAACAAGCTTTTCCACAAAGGGGGTGCCGCCGTTGATCCGCAAGCTCCGGCTGAAATTTGTGGCGCTGAGCATGTCGCTGGTGTCCGTGGTGCTGCTGTGCATCTTCCTGGCGGTGAACTACTCCGTCCAGCGCAGCATCGAGGCCATCAGCCGCCAGGTGCTCCATCAGGTGATCCAGGACGACGGCATGGGCTATTTTTCCGACGCCGAACGGCCGGACATCGCCATCTTCCGGGGCCAGGAGCGGGTGCTGCTGCCCTACTTCACCGTCAATGTCTGGCCCCAGAACGGAGTGGCCTACGTGACCGGCGGCACCTATTCCAACCTGGAGGACACGGAGGTCCTTCAGGATATCCTCAGCGCGTGCCTGCGCCAGGAGGAGAGCGAGGGCACCATCGCAAGCTACGGCCTGCGGTATCTGCGCCAGGACAACGGCGCCTATGAGAAGATCGCCTTCGTGGACATGTCCATGGAGCAGGCCATGCTGCGCAGGACGCTCCTTTCTTACCTGCCCATCGCCCTGGGCGCCTTTTTGCTGCTGCTGGCAGCGTCGGTGCTGCTCTCCCGCTGGGCCACGGCCCCGGTGGAGCGGGCCTGGAAGGCCCAGCGCCAGTTCCTCTCCGACGCATCCCATGAGCTGAAAACGCCCCTGACCGTCATCCTCTCCAACGCCGAGCTGCTGGAGAGCGCATCACTGGATGGCCGCAGCGCCCGCTGGGCGGACAATATCCACTCCGAGGCCCGACAGATGAAGTCCCTGGTGGAGCAGATGCTCACCCTGGCCCGGGCGGACAACATGTCCGCATCGCCGGTTTTCTCCCAGGTGTCCCTTTCGGACACGGCGGAGGACTGCGTGCTGGCCTTCGAGCCGGTGGCCTACGAGGCGGGCAAGTCCCTGGTGTACGACATTGCCCCGGAGGTCCTGGTCCAGGGAGACGCGGACCGGCTGCGCCAGCTGGTGAGCATCCTGCTGGACAACGCCATCAAATACGGCGCCGACGGCGGCACCATCACCCTCTCCGTGGAGAAGCTGGACCGGCAGGTCCGGCTGACGGTGGCCAACCCCGGCGAGCCCATCCCGCCGGAAAAGCTCTCCCACCTCTTCGAGCGGTTTTACCGGGCGGACGACTCCCGGGGAGAGAAGAGCGGCTTCGGCCTGGGCCTTGCCATCGCCGAGAACATCGCCTCCATCCACAAGGGCACGGTGCGGGCCGAGAGCGACGCCGTCTCCAC
This sequence comes from Clostridiales bacterium, assembly GCA_019418625.1. Lineage (GTDB taxonomy): Bacteria > Bacillota > Clostridia > Oscillospirales > Oscillospiraceae > Oscillibacter. The sequence continues at coordinate 15,645 of DYBL01000083.1, forward strand.
CCGCTTCATCTTCACCATGCCTCTGCGCAGGTGAACCGGGGCAGGGGACCGCAGCCCAAACGGATCAAAAAAAGAGCCTCCCGCAAAAGCGGGAGGCTCTTTTTTCATGCATCAAAGCAGCATCTGGGCCAGGGCCACCAGGGCCGGCACCGTGACGATGGAGACCACGGTGCTCTGGCACACGGTCACCACGCTGAGCTTGTAATCACAGCCGTACTGCTGGGCGAACACGCAGATGTTGGCGCCCACCGGCGTGGCTGCGGCCAAAAACGCCGCCATGGCCACATCCGTACTGCCGCTGCCAAGGGGCAGCAGCCAGAAAATCAGCAAAATCACAGCGGGGATCACCATAAGGCGCATGGCCACACACCCCCAGGCCCGCTTGTCCAGCAGCTCCCGCCAGGAGAGCTGGGCAAGGTAGGTGCCCATGAGGATCATGGCAACCGGCGTGTTCATGCCGGCGATATAGCCCAGGGTGGAGGTGACGATCTCCGGCACGGGCAGGGAGCTGAAAAACAGCGCCACACCGATGACGATGCCGATGACCACCGGGTTTTTGGCCACGTTCCGGGCGGAGATGGCGTCCCGCCGGTCGGCCATGATGTACACGCCGTAGGTCCACTGGAACAGGTTCAAAAGGGCCACGGAGGCCGCCACGTAGAAAACGCCCTCCTCCCCGATGGCCGCCTGGGCCAGGGGGATGCCGATGAAGCCCGCGTTGCAGAAGGCGGCGGCGAAGTTCTCCATGCGCCGGCGCTTGCCGAACACCACGTAGGCCAGCACCATGGCCACCACAAAGCCCAGCAGGGCAAGGCCCGCCGAAAGGGCCAGGGCCAGGATCCGCTCCGGCGTGCGGGGCACGATGTAGGACTTGATGATGACGCAGGGAATGATGATCCTGAGCAAAATGGCGCCCAGGTCTTTCGTCCCCTGCTCCGACAAATAGCCCTTGCGGCGGAGCACCGCACCCACCGCGATCAGCAGCGCCATAATGGCGATCTGCCTGAGCAAGATGACGATCATACGGTCCTCAGATCCTTACAGCATATTGGCCAGCACGCTGGCGATGAACACGGAGAGGATGGTGACGGAGGTGAAGCCGGAGATGACGTAGGCCGTCTGGATCTTGCCGGACACGGCGTCCCGCTCCTCGGGGGTCTGGGCCACGGCGTTGGCGATCTCGGTGGCGATGAGCTCCGTGCCGGGATAGCCGATCATCTGGCACATGGCGATGCCGATGGACAGGTTCTTGCTTCCCACGATCTTCCAGGCGGGGGTCAGGTAGAACACGATGAAGGTGAACACCAGCACGGCCACGAAGATGACCACGGTGGCAAAGCCGATGGTGGGCAGCATGGTGAGGTCCACCTTGGCCAGGGAGGGGATGATGGTGCACAGGGACAGGAAGGAGAAGAAGCCGTTGGCCTTGGCGAAATCACGCAGCAGGTTGGAGGGCACCAGGCCGGTGTTCCGGGCGACGATGCCGAACACCATGCACCAGATGGACATGTTCACCCAGCCCTGGCACAGGTTGCCCAGGATCTGAGCCAGCCACATGAAGGCGGCGGCGATGGCCAGGCAGATGAAGGTGGTGTAGTACTTCTTGTACTTCTCCCAGAAGTAGGTCTTCTTCTCACCGCCGGCGGCAGCAGACTGCTCGGCATACCAGCTGTAGTTGGGGTCGGCGGCGTGCTTGGCGCGCAGGTCGGCCACCAGGGCGTTGGCCACGCTCAGGCCGCAGTTGGAAGCGGGCAGGGTGCCCACGAACTTCTGCACGGCATAGATGAAGGTGGCCAAAGCCGCAGCGGTATCCAGGCCCAGCTTGCTGCACGCGTCCACCATGGTGGTGGTGGCCACGATGCCGCCGTTGACCACGGGGGCGGCGGCCAGAGCGAAGTCCTTGCCGATCAGGGGGATCGCCACGGCGCAGCCCAGAATGGCGGCAGCCATGCCCACCACGGCGCACAGCACGGTCCGCCACTCCTTTTTCAGCGTGGCGATATCCACGGACGTGCCCATGTTGAAGAGCAGGAAGTACTGGCCCAGGCTGGCAACGCCTGCAAAGCCGGAGATCTCCATGATGTTGGCGGGATAGACGCCGGTCATGAACAGGACCAGGAAGCCCATCATGATAACGAACATGGAGGAGATCTTCGCCTTTGTGATGGCGCCTACGAAGTCGCCCACGAAGAAGATGAGCAGTACGGCAAATACTGCCTGATAGGTTGTCATTTCCATTTTCTTGCCTCCTTAAGTTTTACACACACACATTTATTTCGACGCGCAGCTTTCCGCGAACGTCTCGATGAGGGTCTGGCACAGCTCGCCGGAGCGGAAGAAGTCCTCCAGCACCAGCTGCTCGGCCTTGGTATGGTTCTTGGTATAGCCGGTGGCCACGCCCACGGTGGCCATGCCCTGGGCATTGTAGATGTTGGCGTCCATACCGCCGCCGCCTACCTCTACCCGGTAGTCCAGACCCAGCTTCTCGCTGGCGGCCTTGGCCACCCGGAGCACCTGGTCGTCCTCGGGGATCAGGAAGGGCAGGAAGTTCTGGATCTTCTCCAGCTGGATGCCCACATTGTGCTTTTTCGCCACGGCGTTGCAGTGGTCCTCAAAGTAGGCAACATAGTCCTCCAGCTTTTGGAGGTCCCGGCTGCGGGCCTCGCCCTTGAAGGAGGCCAGGTCGCACACCACGTTGCGGGAGGTGGAGCCGGTGGAGAGGATGGGGAAGTTGGCGGTGGACTGGGGGTCCAGACGGCCCTGCTTCAGCGTGGCCAGCATATCGCACATGGCGTTGCCCGCGTCGATGCCCTTTTCCGGCTCGTTGCCCGCGTGGGCGGGACGGCCCGTGAGGGTCACGTTCAGGTGGTACATGCCCGGCGCGCCGTTGACGAACCGGCCGATGCCGCCGGGGGAGTCGAAGATATAGCCGATCCGGGACTTCAGGGTGGAAACGTCGATGGCCTTGGCGCCGAAAAGGCCCGTCTCCTCGCCCACGGAGAAGATGATCTCGATGCGGGGCAGGGGCTTGCCGGAGGCCTTGGCACGGCGCACGCCCTCCAAAATGGCGCAGACGCCGGAGATATCGTCCGCCGCCAGGATGGTGGTGCCATCGGAGTAGAGGACGCCGTCCTTTTCCACAGGCTGGATGCCATAGCCGTTGGGCACCCGGTCCATGTGGGAACTGAGCATCACGGAACCGTCCAGCTCGCCCTCCAGAATGCCGATCAGGTTGCCGCACTCGCCGCCGAACGTCTCACCGGCGTTGTCCCGGGTGACCGTGCAGCCCAGCTCGCGGAGCTTGACCTCCAGCTTGTCCGCAATGGCGGACTCCTTTCCGGAAGCGGAATCTGTGGTCAGCAGGTCCCAAAGCTCCCGGTACATGGCTTCATTTTTCATGGTTCTCCCTCCCAGTGGATCTTTTGCGTTGGTAGTTTATTTGTTTAAAGTAGCACTTGACTAATGTCTTTAATAGGCGTAAAATGATGTCCAAAATTAGTTTTTGCGTCTTTAATCGTCGAAAGGGAGAATTATTCCGATGAAAATTGGCGTGATTGGTCCGTCTATCACGGTCAACATTATTAAAAATGTGGCTCAGCGGGAGCTGCCGGACGTGCAGTTCGTCTACCACTGCTCGGAATTTTACGAACAGGCGGGGGAGATGGCCGCCGCCTTCCAGGCCCAGCGGGAGGTGGACGCCATCCTCTTCACCGGCCCCACCAACTTCGCCTACGCCCGCAAGCGGGTCTCGCCCACCATCCCCTGGAGCTATCTGCCCCACAGCCGCACCGCCGCCCTCCAGGCCCTGCTGGAGGCCATGGCGGTCCACGGCAGCGACCTCAAGGCCATCAGCGTGGACCGCTACGAGCCGGAGCTCATGCGCCAGGTGCTGGAGGGGGCTGGCATCCAGGGCACCAAGATCCTCCGGGCCCCCTGCGACTTTGAAGAGCCGGGCTATGAGAAAAAGCTCCAGGAGTTCCACCGGGGCTGCTATCTCCGGGGGGAGGTGAGCGCCTGCTTTACCAGCATGGAACACATCATGGAGCCGCTGGTGGCCGAGGGCATCCCCTGCGTGCGGATCTACCCGGCGGAGGAGATCGTCCAGGAGCAGGTATACCACCTGCAGATCCTGGACCTGTCCGCCCGGGAGAACCAGGGCAAGCTGGCGGTCATCGCCATTCGTTTTGACTACACCTTTGACAGCGAGCAGGACCTGTTTATCCGGGAATGGGAGAAGATGCAGTACCAGAACGAGTTCCGCGAGCAGGTCTACGCCGCCGCCCAGCGGATGGAGGCGGCCGTGTTCGGCGACGGGCTGAACCACTTCTTCATCCTCACCACCCGCAGCATGCTCATGAACGCCTTTTTGAAAAGCAAGGAGCACTGGAAGCTGCTGCGCTTCGGCCAGCGGTCGCCGGAGTTCCGGGTGTGGATGGGCATCGGCATCGGCAGCGCCATGCTGGTGGCCAAGTCCCGGGCCACCATGGCCCTCAACCACGCGGTAAGGGAGCACTCGGGCACGTCGTTTCTGGCCGACGGCGAAGATCAGTCCCTCACGCCGCTGGACACCGGCGCACCGCCGCCTCAGGAGCAGGCCGCCGAATTTTTCGCCCGCAAGATCCAGGTGAGCACGGAGACCCTGGGCAAGATCCGCCAATGTCTGCGCACCCAGGGGGACACCCTCACCTCCGACCAGCTGGCCCGGGGCATGGGCATCACCGAGCGCAGCGTCAACCGGATCATCGCCCGGCTGGAGGAGGCCGGCTGCGTCACCGTGGTAGGCAAGCACTCCGCCGGCAAGGGCCGGCCCGCCCGCGTCATGAAGATCGCCCTGCCGGAGAGCCTGCGGTGGGACGAGATGGAAAACCCCTTTTACCGGGGAGAATAAAAGCACTCCGCTTTTACCGCAAACAAAAGCGCCCGGCTTTCGCCGGGTGCTTTTGTTTGTAGAAAAAGCCCTCCTGCAAGGAGTTCCGCTGTCCGCAGACAGCGGAATAAAATCTAAATCCGTCATTTTCGGCGACATGTGCGTCGGAAATGACACTTCTCACGCAAGGCAGACCGACTTTTCCGCAAGGAATCGAGGGCTGCCTTGCGTGCAATCCCGCTCGAAAAAGTGGCTGGGCCACTTTTTCGAAAGCCACAAGCGCCCGGCTTCCGCCGGGCGCTTCTTTTTTACTTTTGGGCCACCTTGGAGTCCATCAGCGCCTTGTCCACGCAGAAGAAGGTGAACTCTCCCGTGGCGATGAGCTTGCCGCCCTCCCCGGTGATGTCCACCGCCGTGAGCACCGTGGACTTGCCCCGGTGGCGCACTGTGGCGGAGGCGCGCACCGTGCCCTCAGACTGGTTGCGCAGGAAGTGCAGCGCGCTGGTCTGGGTCACATAATAGCGCCCGTCCGTGTGGGCGGCTACGCCGGTGGCGTTGTCCGCCAGGGTGTAAATGGCGCCGCCGTGGACCATGCCGTAGGGGTTCTTGCTCTCGGGCCGGATGGTCAGCCGGAACACCGCGTGGTCCTTTTCCACCAGCTCCATCTCAATGTGATTGTGGTGCATGAAGCCGTTCTTTTCCTCCCGGCGGGCGATCTCCTGTTCCAATTCGTTCATACTTTGCTCCTTTTTTCATTCTTTTCCCGGTTAGTGTACCACGTTTGTCCGCTTCTTTCCACTTTTTTTCTTGCCGGGGGTTGACAAACGGATTTCTCTTGCTATACTGAACATATGAACAATTAATCATATGAAAGGAGGCCGCACATGGAGGACCGCTACAATGTGGAGTGCTGTGACTTTATCCACGCCCACGAAGACATCGTGGAAAAGGTGCGGGGCACCATGCCGGGGGAGGACACCCTCTACGACCTGACGGAGCTGTTCCGCATTTTCGCCGATTCCACCCGGGTGCGCATTTTATACGTGCTGGAGGAGTCGGAGATGTGCGTGTGCGACCTGGCGGCGCTGCTGGGCATGACCCAATCCGCCATCTCCCACCAGCTGCGGGCACTGAAAAACGCCCGGCTGGTAAAAGCCCGCCGGGACGGAAAGACCGTGTTCTACTCCCTGGCCGACCAGCATGTCAAAACCATTCTGGACCAGGGCCTGGAGCATATCAGTGAGTAAGTTTTCCACAATTCATTCTAGTTTGAGGAGGAATTTTTGATGAAAAAGCGTTTTGCCATGGAAAATCTGGACTGTGCCAACTGCGCGGCCAAAATGGAGGCCGCCATCCGCAAGATCGACGGCGTCCACGCCGCCACCGTCAGCTTCATGACCCAAAAGCTCACCATCGAGGCCGACGACGACCGCTTTGACGCCATCGTGGAGCAGGCCGCCCAGGCCTGCCGCAAGGTGGACCCGGACTGCCGCGTGGTGCGCTGAAGCGCTCTTGAAGGAGGTCATTTCCCATGCACAAGCTGACCCGTTCCCAGCGGCGCACCCTCTGGCGCATTCTCCTTGCGGCGGCGCTGCTGGTGGCGATCCGGCTGCTGCCCGCCGTATACCTTGACCGTCCGCTGCCCCTTCTCACGGGCCCGGAGACGGCGGCAGGGTGCCCGCTCCTTCTGTGGCCGGCATATCTGGTGCCCTATGCCATCATCGGTCTGGACGTGCTGCGCCGGGCGGTGGGCGGCATCTGCCGCGGCCAGGTGTTCGACGAAAACTTCCTTATGGCCCTGGCCACTGTGGGCGCCTTTTTCACCGGTGAATACGCCGAGGCCGTGGGCGTCATGCTCTTTTACCAGGTGGGCGAGCTGTTTCAGGACTACGCCGTCACCCGCTCCCGCCAGTCCATTGCCGCTCTCATGGACATCCGGCCCGACACGGCCCTGGTGGAAGGTCCCGACGGCACCGTCACCGAGCAGGACCCGGAGGACGTGGCCGTGGGCGACGTGATCGTGGTGCGGCCCGGACAGCGGGTGGCCCTGGACGGCGTGGTGCTCACCGGCACCTCCACCCTGGATACCGCCGCCCTCACCGGCGAGTCCGTGCCCCGGAACGCGGGGGAGGGGGACGAGGTCCTCAGCGGCTTCGTCAACCAGAGCGGCACGCTGCGTCTGCGGGTCACCAAGCCCTGCAGCGAGTCCACCGTCTCCCGCATTCTGGAGCTGGTGGAGGAGGCCAGCGAGAAAAAGGCCGTGAGCGAAACCTTCATCACCCGCTTTGCCCGGTACTATACCCCCTGCGTGGTGGGCTTTGCGGCGGCGCTGTTCCTGCTGCCCACCCTGGCCCTCTCCCTGCTGCCCACAGCGTCCC
>DYBL01000084.1 GCA_019418625.1 Clostridiales bacterium
GACTCCATCGTGGGGGAGGAGTATCCGCCGGAGGCGCATCGCACCGAGGCGGTGACTTGGTATATTGACCCCATCGACGGGACCACGAATTTTATCAATCAGCACCAAAACTACGCCATCTCCGTGGGGTGCTGGGAGGGAAGTACCCCGCTGTTCGGCCTGGTGCTGGATGTAGAACGCAAGACGCTGTACTGGGCCAGGCACGGTGGCGGCGCATGGCAGAATCAGACGCTGATCCACACCTCCGTCCGGCGGGAGCTTTCGGAGCTGTTGCTGACAACGCCGGGCCTGCAATACACCTTTTTGGAACCCCATCCCTATCAGGAGCGGATGATCCGGCTCTCCCGGAAGGTTCGGGGCGTCCGCTGTCTGGGTTCCGTGGCCTTGGAATTGTGTGAAGTGGCCGCAGGCCGGGCAGATCTGTTCGTAACCATGCGATCCTCTCCATGGGATCACAACGCGGCGCGGATCATCCTGGAGGAGGCCGGCGGCGCGATCTTCACGGTGGATGGGGACGAACTGCCCCTGGGTCAGAAAAGCACGGTGCTTGCTCTCAATGACATGGAACTGAAAGATTGCATCCTCTGTGTATGAGAACAGCTCGTTGTAAGAGATTTGAGGGACACTTTTGGAACATAGTGATAGGTAAGCACTCTCATTGTTTACAGCTCCGCAAATCTTGAGGTATACCCATCAGCACACTCGCACGATGGACAGATCAATAACAGCAAAACCCCATTCCGTACAGCTCAGATATCTTCTGAGTGGACAGGATGGGGTTTTTATTCGCCATGGCTGGGAGCGCTATGCAGGCCGCCTCTACGACAGAGCGGCAATGATCTTCTCCATGGCGGCATAGCTGGGCATGGCGGCCACCTGGGTGATCTCCGCGGCCAGGTGGGGGACGCCGAAGTGGTCTTCGTCGGCGCCCGTCCCGGATACCTCGGTACGGAAACCGTGGTTTTCCCAGGCCAGGCGCTGGATCTCCTCGTCCATCAGGGCGTCGATGCCCGCCTCCCCCGCCTCGTCCAGGGCGATGTAGATATGGGAGGACCAGACGGTGGGTGTGGGATAGATCAGCACGATGTCATCCTTCAGCTGTTCCCAGTCCTCCGGGTTCTCCACGGCGAACTCCAGCAGTTGGTTTTCATAGCCGGCGATCATGGGCTTGGCCCCCATGCCGGTCTTGAGGAACTGGTCGAAGAGGTCGGAGGAGGACGCCTCCATATAGCCCAACTTCTCGAAGATGGCCTGCAAGCGGGGCAACACCGCCTCCACGCTGTCCTCATCCGCCACCCCGCCGCACAGCACATTGGCCAGCAGCCCCGCGAACATATTCCCGGAGTTGGAGCGCACGGGGTCGGTAGTGTTGACAGCCACGGTGCCGTAGAGCTCCGGGAGCCCCAGGTCCGCCCAGGCGGTGCCCGCCTCGATCTCCGCCACCAGGCCGGCCATATCCATATAGTACACCCCATCCCGCTCCGTCACCAGCCCCTCTTTCTGGAACGCCTCCAGGATGGGCCGGTGGGTATAGAGGACGATGGGGGTGTTGAACACGATCTGGCTCCTGTCCGGCGCGCCGTAGAGCTGCTGGTAATACTCCAGGGCGGTCTGGCTGGAGGGAAAGAGGAAATTCCGGCCCTCGTGATCCGCCGTTACCATGTCCAGGGAACCTGCCTTGGCATAGTCCAGGGTGAGCCCGTAGTTCCGCTCCAGGATGTCCTGTACCGCCTCGTCCTCCAGCAGGCCGATCTTCTCGCCCCCCACATAGCCCCGCAGGACAGCGGGCTCCGGCTGGGGGCCGCCTCCCAGCAACAGATAGACCGCCGCCGCCCCGATGACGGCCAGCAGGATGATCAGACCGATCCATTTTGATTTGCTTCCCATTGGAATCCCTCCGTGTTCAGCAGGCCCTCCATGACCTTCATATCCGCCTCCGCGTCAAACCGCTCCGAGGCCATCAGCTGACTGAGCTGTGCCTCGAATCCAGTTTTCAGCTTGGGCAGGATGGCCCGCACCTTCCGCTGGAACTCCCGCACCTCGGAAGTCCCCAGCCCGGCCTCCTGGAACTTCACATACTGCCCCAGGATCCGGCCCACCGTGTCCAGATAGTAGGTGAGAAAGCGGTTAGCCGACGGGATCTTCTCCGGATGCTCCCGGAGATACCGGTAGAGGCGATCCCCCGTCTCCGTGAGGGCCAGGGCGTCCTCATGGGTCCGGACGTCTGTGATGCGGCCGGCGGCCGACCGGATGGCTCTCAGATCCCGCTCCGCCTCCTCCATCAGGGCCTGCATCTCGCCGCCGTCCGGCCGCTTGGCGAAATAGAGGGTGATGGGATCCGCTTTGGGGGCCAGCAGGAACCACAGGCCCAGATAGATTCCCACCCCCAGCGCGGCGCTGAAGAGGAAGTTCCATCGGAGGGCCAGGGCCAGAACCAGAAAGACCGCGATCCCCCCGCCCAGCGACAGTACCAGCTGCCGCAGCTGTCCCTTTTTCATCTCAGTTGTACCCCTTCACACTGCGGAAGGCCCCGATCAGATCCTCCCGTCCGTCGAAAACCCGGGCGTGGGTCAGTTCCGCCAGTTCTTCCAGCTGGGTGGGATCGGCGGAGCCGAACATGATGGAGAACACCGGTACGTCTGCTCCGAATGCCTCATAGGCGGTTTGGAAAGCGTCGATGCTGCCATCGGACACTCCGTCCGTCAGCAGGATGATGGCGGGGGGGTACTGGCTCAGGTCGTAGTTTCCCAGCTGCCGCAGGCCCTCCATGGCTGCGGAGTAAATATCCGTACCGCCTGTGGCCGTTTCTGCCTCCACCTGTGTATAGAGAGCTTCCAGCTCGCTGCCATTTCCAACAGCAGCATAGACGTCCCGGGGGTAGCCCTCGAAGGGGATGAGGATATTGACCTCATGCGCCGAGGCCTGGAGCAGATTCTTCTCCGCGTTCTCCTGAATGAGGATCTGGCTCATGGCCTCCACCATCTGCTCCCGGCCTGTTCCCTCCATACTTCCGGAGTAGTCCAGACAATATACGGTGAGGGAGGGCTTGCGGAATTCCGTCTGGTACAGGTTCAGGCCCTCCATCAACACGTCGGTGGAGGGCATCCGAATGGGAGAGAGCACCCGGTCTGGCTGGATGCCCCAGTCGGCGCGGAACACGTCGGCGTTCTCCGCCGACACCCCCTCGTACCCGGTGCGGCGGCCGGTGCGCTGGATCTCGTTTTGCACCTCGTCGGAAAGCAGGTATTCCTGCAGATCCAGAAAAGCCTGCTCCTTCTCAGTATCCCCGTTGTCCACATAGCCCAGGGGGGAGTCCGCGATAGAGAGGCCGTCATAGGGGTAGACGGCATACAGGGTCTCCTCGCCTCGTGCCTCCAGCTCCTGGTTGGCACTGATGATGAGGCACTCATAGTTCACCATGGCGTCATAGCCGCCGGTGAGAAATAGGTCCTTCAGCCAGTCGGAGCTGCCGGAGGACCGGTCTACGCCGGAGAGCAGTTGGGTGATCTGTTCCGAGAGACCGGGAGTCTGGAGGCTCTCCGATGTGATCACATCTGGATTGCCCAGCAGGGCATAGAGAAAGCCGATGTAGGCGCTGCACCCGGAGTTGGACTGGGTGGCGGAGGTCATGCAGAAGTTCAGCTTCCCAGACTGGATGGCGGAGAGCAGGTCGCTGACCGACACCTCCGTGCCCACGAAACCCAGCTCCTCGGCTAACCCCTGGCGGATTCCGAATACCACCGGGGTGATGGAAATGGACTGGGCGTGCTTTACCCGGTACTGGGTGTCTCCGGCGGTGAGCCACAGGCTGCTGGCCGGCCACACCGCATCATAGTCCACCGTTTCCCCCTGGAGGGTCCGCATGATATCCAGGGAGCCCTGGTACTCCATTTCGATGTTCACGCCCCGTTCCCGGGCGAAGTCATCCAGAATGCCCTCCAGCTCCTGATTCTCCGAGCCGGAGAGGATGCGCAACGTCACATCTCCGCCGTAGTGGAAAGTCTGCTCTCCGCTGGCGGGATCGCCGGTGGAGGTTATGCTGTCAGACGATGCCGGACCACAGGCTGTCAAAAGCAATGCAAATGCCAGGATACATGCGGATAAAACTGCGCGTTTCATAGCAGTAGACCCTTCCTTTCCTGATACGGTGCACAGGCAGCAAGGGCCTGCACATAGAGGAATATATAAAATAAACCTAATTTACCATATCACATCCGGCTTGCGCCCACTACCGCGGCGCAATAAAATGCGTGTAAAATTTGTGCATCATCCTGGAAAATGAACGCATCCCCCATGTGCGGGCATGGGGGATGCGTTCATCCGTCTGGAAAATAGTCCTTTTTCATCCGGTGCAGCGACTGAAGGCGTTCCGCGCTTTCGGCTCCTAACCGCTCCGCCGCAGCGACGGCCAGGGCGTCCAGCAGGGCGGCGGGGGCAGCCATGGAGTGGTACTCCTTTTCGGTGCCGCGGTAGGCGAACAGACTGACGT
>DYBL01000085.1 GCA_019418625.1 Clostridiales bacterium
CCAATGCCACCCCCGGAAACGAGAAGCCCCTGCCCGCCGGCGCCGTCATCTCCGCCGAGCCGGGCATCTACCTGCCCGGCCGGCTGGGCGTGCGCATCGAGGATGTGATCGCATTGACGGAGGAGGGCTGCGTGAATCTGACCCGGGCGCCCAAGGCGCTTTTGATCCTCTGAGGAGCGGGATGCAAAAAAATTTTTTCGCATGCCAGAAAAAGGTAATCGATTCCGTGCCGGCGCAGGCCTCCGGCAGCCGTTGACAAAGCGGCGGCGGGGCAGCATAATCATCTTATTAAGAACCCTGTTGAAGGAGAAACACAGAGTATGGATACAATTTACATCACCGGCCACCGTAATCCGGACACGGACTCCATCGTGTCCTCCATGGCGTACGCGGCGCTGAAAAACGCCCTGGGCGACCGCAACTACAAAGCCGCCCGGCTGGGCCAGGTCAGCGACGAGACCCAGGCGGTGCTGGACCGGTTCGGCTTCCAGGCACCCCAGCTCATCAGCGACCTGCGCACCCAGGTGCGGGATCTGGATTACGACACGCCGCCCACCCTCTCCGCCGCGGCCACCATTTCCCGGGCCTGGCAGACCATGCAGGCCAACAAGATCTCCGTCATCCCCGTGGCCAACGAGGACGGCACCCTGTACGGCATGCTCTCCGCCGGCGACGTGGCCAACTACGATATGACCTCCGTCCGCAATCCCCGGGTGGGCGAGGTGCCTGTCTACAACCTGCTGTCCGTGCTGGAGGGCAAGATCCTCAACGAGGACATGCAGCTTCGGGAGGTGGTCTCCGGTGAGATCACCGTGGCGCTGCCTGCCGGCCGGGAGAACCTGGTGTTCTCCGACCCCAACAGCATTGTCATCTGCGGCGACCAGCCGGACATGATCCGCCGGGCGCTGGAGCTGAACGTCAACTGCGTCATCGTCTGCCAGGCAGAGGTGGAGCGGGAGCTTCTGGAGATGCACACGGAGACGTGCATCATCTCCACGCCCTATGATGCCTACAAGGCCGTGCGCCTGATCTGCCACGCGCTGCCCATCGAGCGCATCTGCAAGAGCAAGGATCTGGTATATTTCCACCTGGACGACTTCATCGACGACGTGCAGGACACCGTGCTGGAAAGCCGCTTCCGTGCTTACCCCATCCTGGACGATGAGGAGCGCGTGGTGGGCACCCTGGCCCGGTTCCATCTGCTGCGTCCCCGCCGCAAGCGGGTCATCCTCATGGACCACAATGAAAAGGCCCAGTCCGTCCGGGGCCTGGAGCAGGCGGAGATCCTGGAGATCGTGGATCACCACCGTCTGGCGGACATCGAGACCAAGAACCCCATCTACGTGCGCAACGAGCCCGTGGGCAGCACCACCACCATCGTGGCGGATATGTACCAGGAAAAGGGCCTCATGCCCACGGCCAAGATGGCGGGCCTCATGGCCGCGGCCATCGTGTCCGACACGGTCATGTTCAAGTCCCCCACCTGCACCAAGCGGGATATCGACATCGCCAACCGCATGGCCCGCATCGCCAACGTCTCCCTGGATGAACTGGGCAAGGCGATCTTCTCCGCCACCTGCGGAGACGAAAAGACCGTGGAGGCCATGCTGAACACGGACTATAAGGAGTTCCACATCGCCGGTCACGACCTGGCCGTCAGCCAGATCACCTGCATGGCCTCCGACCGCCTGCTGGCCAGGAAAGAGGAGTTCCTGGAAGCCATGCGGCAGATCCGCCGCACCCGGGGGCTCAACACCGTGGTGCTCATGATCACCGACGTGCTGCTGGAGGGCACCCAGCTTCTGTTCGTGGGCGATGAGGAGGCCATCTGCCAGGCCTTCAACATCAAGGTCGAGGACAACACGGCCTTTTTGCCCAAGATCATGTCCCGGAAAAAGCAGGTCATTCCCATGCTCTCCGCCCTGTGGGGCTGAGCGGGCTCCCAGAAGAAAAAGATCCCGGAGACGGATTTCCGTCTCCGGGATCTTTGTATTGTTTACTTCAGCAGGGCCCGGCTCAAAAGCTCCAGCAGCGCCGCCAGATCCTCGGCGGACAGCTCCGGGCGGGGCGTATTTTGTTCCATAGGCCGCCTCACTGGTACCGGTGGCCATACCACCGGATGGCAAGAGGTACGGACAGGGCCGTCAGCACCAGGGATACGGGCAAGAGCAGCCAGACTGCTGCGGGCGGGGGACCGGAGGAGGTATCTGCCACGGCGCCCAGGGCCCCGGCGGAGCCGCACACCAAAAAGATGATGAGGAACATGATGAGCCGCCCCCGCTCCACACCGAAGCGGAAGATCAGCGGCAGGGTGAGGGCCAGGGTGGCAAGGCAGGCGAAAAAGGCCAGCACCAGCGTGACGGGATAAAAGCCCGTGTCAAGGAGCGAGGAAAATACACCCTGCAAAACAAGGGACAGGGCACAGGCCCCTGCCGCCGCGATCCAGCCCAGCACATACCGGCTGAGCACCAGATCCCGGGCCGTGTAGGGCATCATGGCCGCCAGCTGGTCCCACTTGCTGCGCTCGTCATAGGCGATGCAGGAATAGGGCAGCAGCGCCGCGTAGGTGACGGCGAACACGCCGTTGAACCCGCCGGGCAGGGCGGAGAACACCAGGATAAAGAGAAGGAAGAACCTCAGCTGCTTCCACAGCACACAGTAGTCCTTCAAAAGCAGTGCCTTCATGATTTCTTCGCTCCTTTCACCATAAAGAGGATAATGTCTTCCACGGTGGGCCGCTCCAGCGTCAGCGTGGGGGGCACCAGCTCCCGCCGCACCAGGCACCGGGCGCCGCCGTAGCCCTGGTCCTCCCGGCCTACCACGGCAGATGGGTCCAGGCCGTCGGCCTGGGCGGCGGTGCCGGTGAAGAGGGCATAGTCCTCCAACAGGGTGTCCTTTTCCGCGCAGAAGAGGAGCTTTCCCTGATGCAAAAAGGCGATGTAGTCGCACAGCTTCTCCAGATCCGAGAGAATGTGGGAGGAGATGAGGACGGAGTGTGTCTCGTCCCGGGTGAATTCATTGAAGATGGCCAGCACTTCGTCCCGGATGATGGGGTCCAGGCCCGCGGTGGCCTCGTCCAGCACCAAAAGCTTCGGGTCATGGGAGAGAGCCACGGCGATGGCCAGCTTCATGCGCATGCCCCGGGAATAGTCCTTGAAGAGCTTCTTTTCCGGCAGGTCGAACCGCTGGAGGAACTGCTGGTACTGGGCGTCGTCCCAGCGGCGGTAGGTTTTGGCCATGACCTTTTCCACCTGGCGGGCACTGAGCACCTCCGGAAAGTAGGCCTCGTCCAGCACGATGCCGATGTCCTCCTTGGTGCCCCGGAAGGCCGGGGAGCTTACGTCCGTACCCAGCACGGCGGCGGAGCCGCTGTCCGGGCGGAGGGCGCCCATCAAAAGGCGGATGGTGGTGGATTTTCCCGCGCCGTTTTCGCCCACCAGGCCGCAGATGGTGCCCTGGGGCACCGTCAGGTTCAGATCCTCTATGGCGAAGGTGCCGAAGGATTTGCGGATATGCTTGAGTTCAATGGCATTCATGGCTCATTCCTCCTCAGCCAGTGTATAAAGCAGGGATGCGAGTTCCGCGGGGGTGAGGCCGCAGGGCCCCGCCAGTTCCAGCGCCGCGCGCAGATGCTGCTCCAGCTCCAGGCGCTGCTGCTCCCGGACCAGCTCCAGGTTTTTTTCCGCCACAAAGCACCCCTTGCCGGCCACGGTGTCGATAAGTCCCGCGGATTCCAGCTCGTCGTAAGCCCGCTTGGTAGTGATGACGGAGATCTTCAGATCCTTGGCCAGAGCCCGGATGGAGGGCAGCGCGTCCCCCGGGGCAAGAGCGCCCGAGAGGATCTGGGATCTGATCTGCTCGAAGATCTGTTCGTAGATAGGTTGGTTGGTGGTGTTTCGGATGATGAGCTCCATGGCAGCTCCTCCTGTTCGTACTGTACATGTACAGTATATACAGTATGCACGGTTTGTCAAGTACCCGCGGTGAAAAATTTTTGTGGGCATTGCAACTAGGAATGGGGGAAAAGTTATGATATACTGCTGTGGATTTCAAAAAAGGAGGTGGCTGCCGTGGAAACTGTCAGCGGTGCCAACAACTGGCATTTGACCGTCCGCCGCTGTGGGGACGGTATGGAGATCCTGCGGGCGGTCACCTGTGATGCCGCGGCAGCGCTGCCGGAGACGGTGCTGGGATTGCCGGTGACGGCCCTGGGCCGCCACGCCCTGGCCGCCGGCGACCGGACGGCAGCGGGGGAGGAAGTGCACATCACCTGCGGCGAGGCGCCCCGGGAGGGCTGGGACAACCGCAGCCTGCGCAAGCTGTCCCTGCCCCGGACGCTCCGGCGGGTGGGGGACTATGCCTTTTTGAACTGCGCCGCGTTGCGGGAGCTGCGCCTTTATGACGGCGTTGCGTTCTGGGGCGGCGGGGCGCTCATGAACTGCCGCTCGCTGGATACGTTCCACCTGACATGGGTGGGGGAGGAGCAGGGGGAGTCCCTGGCCTACTTTGCCGACGAGCTGAGCCGGGAGCTGGACGTGACCATCGTCATGCCGGACGGCGAGACGGCCCGGCTCATTTTCCCGGAGTACCGGGAGATCTACGAGGAGAACTGCCCTGCCCACCATTTTGACTACAACATCTCCGGCGCCGGATATCCCTATCACTACTGCTTCCGCCACAAAAAGCTCCGCATCAAGGACTTTGACGCGCTGTGGGAGGGATATCTTGCCATGGAGCATGAGGCGGATACGGCCCTGCGCCTTGCCTGGTGGCGGCTTCGCTGCCCGGCGGAGCTGGAGATGGAGGCCCGGCAGCGCTACACGGACTATCTCCGCGCCCACGGGGCCGAGGCCGCCGGGTGGCTTTTGGAGCGGCGGGACGGAGCGGGCCTTGCCTTTTTGCTGCGGATGGTGGAGCTGACCGGGGACGCACTGTCCCAAAGCTGTGAGCTGGCCCGGCGGCAGGGGCAGACAGAGGCGGAGGCGCTGCTGCTGGAGGCCCAGCGCCTCCGCCGTCCGGCGGCGCGCAAGCGGTTTGACCTGTGATGGGAAAGGGGGGAGCGCCATGGAAGAGACAAAGAAAAATCTGGACGAGATCGGCATGGAGATCCTCCAGCTCAGCCGCAGCGAGCTTTACATGGCCCTGCCCTATCTGGATACGGCCCTGTGCGCCCTCTCGCTCTCGCCCGGAAAGGACGTGACGCTGTCCCTGGCCACGGACGGGGAAACGCTGCATTATAGCGGTGCGTATCTTGCGGAGCGGTATCTCCGGAGCCGTCAGGGCACCAACCGGGCCTACCTCCATGTGGTGCTGCACTGTATGCTGCGCCATATCTATAAAAAGCACGGCAAGGATGCCCGGCTCTGGGACCTGAGCTGCGACGCGGCGGTGGAGAGCATCCTGGACCATCTGGACTATCCCTGCCTGCGGCAGGCCGCCGCGCCGGCCAAAGAGAAGTTTTACGGCCAGTGCCGCCGGGAGATGAAGGTGCTCACCGCCGAGGGCATCTACCGCCAATTGCTGCGCCAGCGGCCGGAGGAATACGAGCTGGCCCGGCTGGAGCGGCTGTTCTTTGCAGATGACCACGGCCTCTGGGACCCGGAGGACCGGGAGGACCAGGAAAAGCGCAAACAGCAGGACGAGCAGTGGAAAAACCGGGCCCAGCGCACCCAAACCGGCATGGAGACCGTGCTGGCCGGACAGAGCACCGGCGGCGAGGCGGTTTTGGAGCAGGTGCAGGTAGCCGCCCGGGACGATGTGGACTACCGGGCGTTTTTGCGGCGCTTTGCCGCCCCCCGGGAGGTGATGGGGGTGGACGGCGACGCCTTCGACTATATCTTCTATACCTACGGCCTCTCCCTCTACGGCAACATGCCCCTGGTGGAGCCGCCGGAGACCAGGGAGGAAAAGCGCATCGAGGACTTCGTCATCGCCGTGGATACCTCCATGTCCACCTCCGGCGAGCTGGTGCGGGCCTTCCTCGCCTGCACCTATGCCATTTTGCGCTCCACGTCCACCTTCACCCGCAAGGTGAACATCCGCATCCTCCAGTGTGATGACCAGATCCGCTCGGATACCGCCATCCACGACCTGCGGCAGCTGAAGGAGTATATGGACCACTTCCAGCTCACCGGCGGCAGCGCCACGGACTTCCGGCCGGTATTTGAGTATGTGGAGCAGCTGCGGCGGCGGGGGGAGCTGGCGGGGCTGCGGGGCATGGTGTACTTTACCGACGGCATGGGAATCTACCCCAAGAAGCGCCCCGCCTGGGAGACGGCGTTCGTGCTGCTGGAAGAGCCCCCCATGAGCGTGCAGATGCCCCCCTGGGCCATCCGGCTGGTGCTGTCGCTGCCGGACCTTGGCCGGGCCGTGGAGGCCGCGGCGGAGGAATTTCCCGATGAGATCGACTGGGACGAGCTGCCCCAGCTGTAAGGAGCGAATACCATGAACATCAAACAGGCAAAGCAGGAGATCACCAATACCCTCAGGGCGTACCTGACGAAGGACGAGCTGGGCAATTACCTCATCCCCTCCGTCCGCCAGCGGCCCGTGCTGCTCATGGGCCCGCCGGGCGTGGGCAAGACCCAGATCATGGAGCAGATCGCGTCCGAGACCGGCGTGGGTCTGGTGTCCTATACCATCACCCACCACACCCGGCAAAGCGCCGTGGGACTGCCCTTTATTGAAAAGCGCACCTACGGCGGCCGGGAGTACTCCGTGACGGAGTACACCATGAGCGAGATCCTCTCCTCCGTCTATCAGCTCATGGAGCGCACGGGACTTCGCGAGGGCATCTTGTTCCTCGATGAGATCAACTGCGTCTCTGAGACCCTGGCCCCCATGATGCTGCAATTTCTCCAGTGCAAGACCTTCGGCAATCAAAAGCTGCCGGAGGGCTGGCTCATCGTGGCGGCGGGCAACCCGCCGGAGTACAACAAGTCCGTCCGGGACTTCGACGTGGTGACGCTGGACCGGGTGAAGCGCATCGACGTAGAGGCGGACTTCGGCGTCTGGAAGGAGTACGCCCGGCGCCGCGGCCTCCACGGGGCGGTGGTGTCCTATCTGGACATCAAAAAGGAGAATTTCTACCGGCTGGAAAACTCGGTGGACGGCATGCGCTTTGCCACCGCCCGGGGCTGGGAGGATCTGAGCGAGCTGCTGTACGCCTACGAAAAGCTGGGCCTTGCGGCGGACCGGGATGTGGTGGGCCAGTATATCCAGCTGCCCCAGGTGGCCCGGGACTTTGCAGGGTACCTGGAGCTCTACCGCAAGTACCAGAAGACCTATCAGGTGGAGGCTATTTTGAGCGGTACGGCGCCCTCCGTCACAGCGCTGGAGCTGGGGGCGGCGCCCTTTGATGAAAAGCTCTCCGTGCTGGGGCTGCTGCTCTCCCGCCTCAGCGAGGCCGCGGGCAGCACCCGCCGTCAAGACGCGCTGACGGAGCGGCTCCACGCGGCGCTGACGGAGCTGCGGGACAGGCTGCCGGAGGCGGACGCGCAGACCATTTTGGACCAGCTTCTCTGGAAGCGGCGGGAAAAGCTCCGCATGGCCGGGGAGGCAGGGCAGCTCCAAAAGGAGGAGCGGGACCTTGCCCAGCGGGAGATCCAGATCCTGGAGACCTACCAGAGCCAGCTTGCATCCCGGGATGCCAAAGAGGCGGACGCGGTCATGGAGCTGGTGCGGGGATGGTTTTCCCAGGAGGTGGACCGCCGGGAGCAGCTGGGGGCGCAGTGCGGCGGATATTTTGACAACGCCTTCCGCTTCCTGGAGCAGGCCCTGGGCCAGAGCCAGGAGCTGGTGATCTTCGTCACGGAGATCACCGCCGGGTATGATACCAGCTGGTTCGTGGAGAACTTCGGCTGCGACGCCTACTTCCGCCACAACAAGGAGCTTTTGTTTGACGACCGCCGCCGTCAGATCCGCGCGGACATCGCCGCGGCCAAGGCCGCGCAGCAGGAGGAGGAACAACATCATGCATGAAGCCATGGAACGAATCGAAGCGGTACTCAATGAAAAGGTGCGCCCCGCCCTCCGCTCCCACGGGGGCGAGATCCAGGTGGACCATCTGGAGCAGGGCGTACTGTATGTGAAGCTGCTGGGACAGTGCGCCGGCTGCCCCTCCGCGGACCTGACCAATGAGACGCTGGTGGAGGCGGAGCTGGTAAAAGCCCTGCCGGAAGTGGTGCACAAGGTCGTGGTGGTGCAGACCGTCAGCGACGAGCTGTGGGAACAGGCCAAGCGGCTTTTGCGGGACCACCATCTGTAAAAAAACAAAGCGCCCACCCGTCCGGGTGGGCGCTTTTTCTATTGGATTTACCAGGGATGCAGATTCCAGGACTGGGTGGGCGTCATGGCAAAGTAATCGTAGTTGATGACGTTGCCGCTGTCGCCCCAGGTGGTGTCGATGTGGACCTGGGTGCCGTCCAGCACGGCCACCGTCCAGATGTGCTCAGCATTGGAAAGGGCGGTACAGGAGATGCCCTCCAGCTTGAGGAGCATGTTGTAGGCGCCGGTGTAGCCGTCGCACACCGCCGCGCCGTTGATGAAGAGGTTGTAGGCGATGTGGCTGAGAGAGGTGTCCGTGGCGCTGTAATCATAGACGCAGTTGTCGCAGATCCAGGTGTAGTAGGCCCGGGCCTTCTCCCGCTGGGTCATGCGGGCATTGATGGTGCCCTGTTCCCACAGCTGGTCGTGGACGGCAATGGCGGCCTCCATAGCCTGGGTGCGGTAGGAGGCCAGATTTTCTCCGGCGCTGGCGGCGGAGAAAGTCAGCGTCAGAGCGCCGTCGGTGGTATAGGTGCACGAGACGGTGTTGTAGCACTGCTCGCAGTAGGTCTTGACGATGGCCAGCGCCTCCTCCATCACCTGCCGGGCCCGGATGGCGGTCAGGCCGTCATACTGGAGCGTCAGGGTGTTTTTGCCGGAGGAGAGCATATAGCGCACGGATTGCTCCATCTCGTCCCGGGTAGTGGGCGTTGCGATGTAGGTGTCGGCGCCCACCAGGCTTGCCAGCGTGGTGCCGGCAGCGGAGGGGTAGGAGCTGCCGGTGTCCCAGTCCAGGGTGATGCGCAGGCCGGGGTCCACCAGCCGCGTGAGCATGGCGGCCAGGGCGCCCCGGGTAATGATGGCATCCGGGGAGAACAGGGCGCTCTCGCCGCTGCCCTGGGACAGGCCCGTGCGGTAGAGGTAGAGGATGTCCTGATAGTAGGGCGTGTACTCCGTCACATCCGTGATGTAGCGGCGGGCGGCATAGCCCTGGGTCACCGCTGCATCGTTAATGAGGGGCAGTGTGCCGCTGGGCAGGGTGAGCGCCAGCACATGGGCCACCTGGGCCCGGGTAGCGGATTTGCCCAGCTGGCCGTCCAGCTCCGTGCCGAGGACGCCCTCGGCCTTCAGATAGCGCAGATACTGCTCGGCGGCGGAGATGCCGTCGCCTGCGTAGGCGGCGGGGCCTGTCTCGCTGTCGCCGGTGAGATACAGGCTGCGGGCCCGGGCGGCAAAGATGACGGCCTGCCCCACGGTGACGGAGTCCTGGGGGCCGAAGGTGCCGTCCGCCTTGCCCACTGTCAGTCCGTACTCATAGAGGGCGGCCACGTTTTCATAAAATGTGGAGCCGACGGCCACATCGGAAAACTGGCCCAAATAGGTCTTGGTGCGCACCGGGGCAGTCTCGGCAGCCAGGGCGGGGACTGTCAGCACCAGAGCGAGTGCCAGCAGCAGGGAAAGGATCCTTCTTTTCATGTTGCACCTCCTGCCATGGGAAGATGGGAAGCGCCGGTCAGGACGGGATGTTCAGATCCTCCATGACCCGGTCTTCCACATAGGGGTTGAGAGATTCGTTGACCAGAGTCAAAACGGCCTCCTGGTCCAGATAGATATAGGGGGACTTCCATTCACCGGGCAGGATGGAAAAGGAGATGCCGTCGGAGCCCATGGTGATGGCCTCCTTGCCCAGCCACGCCAGGTTGCCCAGCGTCAGGTCCGTGTCCACGTACTGCTGGAAGATCTTGGCGAAGGTGCCCACCTTGTCCACATTGGAAAGGGTGAGGGTCTGCTCCGCCACGGCCATGAGGAAGTCCTGCTGGGTGCTCATGCGGCCGATGTCCTCGCTGCCGTAGCCGGTGCCGTCGTTGTTGTGGCGGAAGCGCACCACCTCCATGGCCTCCTGGCCGCTCAGGTGCTGCATGCCCTTGCTGAAGTGGATGGACAGGCCCTGGATGGGGTCGTCATAATTCATGTCGATGGGCACGTAGAAGTCCACGCCGCCGATGGCGTCCACCAGCGCCACGAAACCGGTGAGGTCCACGGTCACCGTGAAGTCCACGGGGATGCCCAGCTGCTCAGAGATGGTCTGGGCCAGCAGGGCGGACCCGCCGCTGTTGTAGGCGAAGTTGATCTTGTGGTTCTTGCCGTTGATGACGGCCTTGGTGTCCCGGGGGATGCTGACGCCGTGGATCTTTCCGTTTTCCGCGTCCATGGCAACCAGGATATTGGTGTCACTTCCGCCATTGCCGTCGTCCACACCGGAGACCAAAATGGTGTAAAAATTATCCTTCCGCTCCGTGTGGGCGGCCAGGGCGGCGGCAGCCGCGGCGGCCTCCGGGTCGGTCTGTTCCTCCTGGGCGGGGGTGTTCTCCAGATCGTCCTGCGCCTGGACTTCCGGCGCCCGGAACAAGCAGTGTACGCCGGCGTATACGGCGGCGGATACAAAGACGATCAAAAGCAAAGTCCGGCTCCAACTGCGCCGGCGGCGTCGCTTGGCCATATGAAAATACTCCTCCAGACGCGGCGCCATGCCGCGGTGATACGCTGGGACCGCACCGGTCAGCGATTTACATAATGTTATACTATTATAAAGCGGCCTGTCCCAAAAAACAAGAGGAAAATGGCGTGCCCGCCGGCACGCCATCTGCTATGGCCTCGGTGATTCCTCCTGGTCCGCAGCCAGCTGCTGCAAAAGAGATTTGATATCCGCCAGCAGCTGGTTTTGGTAGGAGAGAGCACAGCGGATATAGTGGAGCGTGGGGCCCAGGTCTCTGGGCGCCGGGCTGCACTCCACGGGATGGGGCCAGCGGCGCACCGGGGGCTCCGGCGTGGTGGGCACCACCGGCGCCGGCTGGGGCGCCGCGGCCCGGGGACTGCGCCCGCGGCCGTGGGAACAGTTTGCCATCGTGATTCCTCCAATCCAAGCATGATAAAACGGCCTGTGCGGCGCTAGGCGCCGCGATACTTTTTCCGGGTGGCAATGCCGCCCCGGATATGACGCTGGGCCTTGTTGACTTCCAGGACCTCCTTGACCTGTGTGTACAGCGCCCGGTTGAACTGGGGCAGGCGCTCGGAAATGTCCTTGTGAACCGTGGACTTGCTGATGCCGAACTTCTGCGCGGCGTCGCGGACGGTGGTCCGGTTTTCTATAATGTACTGCGCCAGGCGTTCCGCCCGCTCCTCCATGTTTCCCTTCAAAGCACAACACTCCCCGCCTCTTGTTGCTCCATCCTATGCGCTGCCGTCGGGACATATGCCCCAAAACGGACAGTGGGAAAATTGCACCGGCGGGGACAAACCCTCTTTTCCACTGGGCGGCGGCGTGGTACAATGGGAGGGCAAAAAAAGGAAAGGCAGGGATCCCTATGAACGAAACACTGCGGGTATTGCGCGAGCGGCGCAGCATTCGCCGCTAT
Source organism: Clostridiales bacterium (assembly GCA_019418625.1). Taxonomy (GTDB): domain Bacteria; phylum Bacillota; class Clostridia; order Oscillospirales; family Oscillospiraceae; genus Oscillibacter. The sequence goes on from DYBL01000085.1 coordinate 11,682, forward strand.
CAGAGCGGACAGATCAAGCCCGAGGAGCTGGATGCCATTCTGGACGCGGGCACCTGGGCCCCCTCCGGCATGGGGCTTCAGACGGCGGTGATGGTGGCGGTGCAGGACCCGGAGACCATTGCCTATATGTCCCGGCTCAACGCCCAGATCCAGGGCAAGCCCGGCACCGATCCCTTCTACGGCGCGCCCACGGTGGTGGTCGTGCTGGCGGACGGGGAAAAGCCCAACTGGATGCGGGACGGATCGCTGGTCATGGGCAACCTCATGACGGCGGCGTGGTCCATGGGCATCGGCTCTTGCTGGATCAACCGGGCCGTGGAGCTTTTTGACATGCCGGAGGGCAAGGCGCTTTTGCGCAAATGGGGCCTGCCGGAGACGCTGCGGGGCGTGGGCAACTGCACCCTGGGCTATATCGACGGGGAAGTGCCCGCTCCCAAGCCCCGCAAAGAGGGCTTCATCGTAAAGGTATAAGACGGAGGACAAATCATGAACAACCCTGTGCGCAACATCCGCTGCGACAAGGCGGCCGGCACCCTTACCATCATCGACCAGACCCTGCTGCCGAACGAGGAGCGGGAGATCCGCCTGGAGACGGCCCAGGACGTGTACGATGCCATCAAGCTCCTGCGGGTGCGGGGCGCGCCGGCCATCGGCATCTGCGCCGCCTACGGCCTGTATGTGACGGCGCTGGACCTGCCGGAGGAAGAGGAGGCATTCTGGAAGGGCCTGGAGGAACTGGCCGCGTATCTGAACAGTTCCCGTCCCACGGCGGTGAACCTCAGCTGGGCCATCCGCTCCATGCTGGATACTGCCCGGGCTCACCGGGCCCAGGGCCGGACGGCGGTGCTGGAGGCATTGTATGCGCGGGCCGTGGCCATCCAGGAAGAGGACATCGCCATGTGCACCGCCATCTCCCGCTACGGCGCCAGCCTCTTGAAAGACGGCGACGGCGTGCTGACCCACTGCAACGCCGGTCCCCTGGCCACCTCCCGCTACGGCACCGCCCAGGGGGCGCTGCTGATGGCGGCGGAGGAGGGCAAGAACATCCACGTGTTTGCCGACGAGACCCGTCCCCTGCTCCAGGGGGCACGGCTCACCAGCTATGAGCTGCAAAAGGGCGGCGTGGACGTGACCCTCATCTGCGACAACATGGCCTCCATCGTCATGAAGAACGGCTGGGTGCAGGCGTGCTTCGTGGGCTGTGACCGGGTGGCCGCCAACGGCGACACGGCCAACAAGATCGGCACCAGCGGTGTGGCCATCCTGGCCCGGCATTACGGCATCCCCTTCTATGTGCTGGGGCCCACCTCCACCATCGATATGGACTGTCCGGACGGAGACCATATCCCCATCGAGCTGCGCTCCGGGGATGAGATCCGTTCCCTCTGGTACGAAAAGCCCATGGCGCCGGAGGGGGTCAAGTGCTACAATCCCGCCTTCGACGTGACGGATCACGAGCTCATCACCGCCATCGTTACGGAAAAGGGCATCTGCCGCCCGCCGTTCAATCAGTCCCTGGCGGCCCTATTTGAAAAGGAGTGAGCCATGGCCCTGTTCGGAAAGCGGGTGGTGGTCTACCGGGTGCAGGGGGACAAGCCCGCCTGGAAAGCCGCCCGGGAGACGCTGACGTCTGCCGGCATCAAGATCATGGAGTCCGGGTCCTATGACGGGGAGATGCCCATCTGCGGCTGCGGCGCCAAGATCGACCGGCGCAACTATGGGCCGGGCGGCTGGATCGACCGGCGGACCTACTACATCGCCGTCCGGCCGGAGGACGAGGCCCGGGCAAGGGACATGCTGGCGCAGACGTGAAATGAACGCAAAAAAAGCGGGAACGAAAGTTCCCGCTTTTTTATTGGTCGGAACCGCTGTCCGGGTGGGTCTTTTGATAGCGTGCCAGCAGCGTTTCAAACTGGGCCCGGCGCTCTGTCCGGCTGCGCAGCTGGATGCGCTCCAGCAGGGGGCACAGCTGGCCCAGCTCCTCGTCGGAGAGCTCCTCCGTGAGCCACTGGAAGAAGAAGGACTCGGCCTCCACCTTGGCGTCCCGCAGCATGGCGCCCTTTTCCGTGATGTAGAGCTGCTTGCGGCGGCCGTCCACCGGGTGGGGGCGGCGCACGATGTAGCCCTCCTTTTCCAGCTTGGCGGCCCGGCGGGCGATGGTGCTCTTGTCCTGACTGTATTTTTTCCGCAGCTCCTCCTGGGTGATGCCGGGATTGTGGTTGACGGTGTGGATCATGTCGTAGTCGGAGAGGCTCAGGGAGGAATGCCCCAGCGCCTGGGCTACAAAATACTGGGCGTCACGGTCGATTTTTCGGATCGTTCGTTTGGTGGGGTCCATCTAAGTGCCTCCTGATATGAATTCTCTTGTATCATAACAGGTAACACCTCCTCCCGTCAACCGCCCGGATGGTTTACGCCTGGGGCACGGGGAAGTACACGCCGCCCACGCGGATGCCTGCCAGCTCCTCCATAGGAAGGATCTGGGAGAACACGCTGCTCTTGGAGCAGACGGTGACGCCGTCCTCCGGGGAGATGCTGCCGCCGGCAAGGCTCAGGTCCACCACGGTGCCGTCGGTCTTGGTCAGCAGGATCTCCACGTTTTCCAGGTACCGCTGCATCTGGAGGCGGTCGGCGTCGCTCTGCTGTCCGCTGCCGCTATTGGACCACACCACCTCGCCGTCCACGGTGTAGTCCACCTTGAAGGCCACGGGAGAGAGGGTGATGGCGTCGATGGTGAAGGTCATGCCGTCCTGGGTGAAGGTCTCGCCGCCGCCCAGGGTGACGGAGGTATCCTCATAGCCCAGGGTGAAGCGGAATTTCCAGTGCCCCTCCGCCAGGGCCGCGGCCTCGCCGGCGGAGTCGTCCCAGCGGTAGAGACCGTCAAATTCCGCGTCGGCGGTGACGCCGATCAGCGAGCGGTCGGCGCTGATGGTCTGCACCATCTGCACCGTGTCGTCGCCGGGGACCTCATCGACAAACCAGGCGCTGCCGTGGGACCCGCCCAGAATGTTGGCGGAGGCGCCGCCGCCCCGGACCAGCAGGGATTCGGCGCTGACGCCCTGGGGCAGGATGGGGGAGCCGTCGTCCGTGCGGAAGGTAAAGACCACGGCGGCGTTGTAGGCATCGCCCATGACGGCGTCGGCGGTGATGGTGATGCCGCTGTCGCTGTCTCCCGCGTCCACAGGATAGCCGATCTTGTCGATGATCTCCGTCTGGGCTGCGCTGCCGCCGAAGATGGGGGAGAACACCTCCGCGGGGGAGGGGAGCACGCCGGCGGCGCCTGCGCCCACTGCCAGGGCGGCGGTCAGGGCCGCGGCAATGAGGACGGCGCGGGGGAAGCGGCGCCGGGGCTTTTTGGCCCGGGCGGCACCCTCGGCGGCCCGGCGGGCGATGGTGTCGATCTGGTCGGGGGTGAAGTGCAGAGCGTCCAGATCCCTGCGGTATTCAGACAGATTGTTCATATTCCATGCCTCCCAGCATTGTTTTCAGCTTGGCCCGGCCCCGGGCCAGGCGGGTGTGTACGGTGGCGGTGGGGACGCCCAGGATCTGCCCGATCTCGGCGGCCTGGTAGCCCTCGTAGTAGTAGAGGTAGATGACGGCGCGGTAATGGGGCGGCAGGGCATTCACCGCGTCCAGAACCTCGCTGCCCGGTGCCTCCGGCGCCGCCGCGTCATAGGCGGACTCCATGGGCAGCGTGCGTCTGCGCCAGGGACTTTTCAAAATATCCTTGCAGGCGTTGGCTGCCATGCGCAGGATGTAGGCCCGCTCGTGGGCGGGGCTTTCAAACTCCCGCTGCTCCGTCAAAAGCCGGACGAATACGGTCTGACAGATGTCCTGGGCGTCCTGGGTGTTTTTCAGATAGGTGTAGCTCAGGCGGAGGATGGCGTCGGCGTAGGTGTGGGCCAGGTATTCCGCCCGCTGTGTGGTATTCATATCGATCAGCTCCTTTGAAGCGCGCTCATAAGGGATACGATCCAGCGGGCCGGATCCTTTCACGGGCGCAAAAAAAGAACGGCACTGCCGTTCTTTTTTTTGCGGGAGTTACTCGCAGACGATGAGGGCGATGAGTTCCACCGGTTCATTGGAGCGGTTTTCCAGGCCGTGGTGCTGGCCGTAGCCTGTGGCGCAGATGTCGCCGGGGCGGACCACCACTTCCTTGCCGTCGTCGTTGAACACGGCCTCGCCACGGACGATGTAGTAAAACTCCGTCTCGTGCTGATGGTCGTGATAGCCGATGGAACAGCCGGGGTCCACGGTCACGTGGGCAAACATCCGCCCGTGGCCGTAGAGGCCCTCCTTGTCCGTCAGGTCCTTGATGTGGATGAGCCCGCTGCCGTTGTGGACGGATACGTCCCGGCGGGGGCAGTTTTCACTCAGTGTGTACATGGCAGCCATCCTCCTTGGGCCCGCAGGCCGCCCGGAGCGGTCTGCGGCTTTGATTGTAGTGCCATTGTATCAAATGCGCCCGGGGAAGTCCAGTCCCGCCGCACCGCTCAGTCCCGGGCGAACAGGGCATTGTAGTCGATGCCCAGCACCTCTACCAGCATGTCGATCTCAAACACGGAGGCCGTGCGGTAGCCGGTTTCGATGTGTCCCACCATGGCACGGGTGATATTGCAGCCGCGGGTCTGCAGGCGGGCGGCCAGCTCTTCTTGCGTCATGCCTCGTTTCTTACGGAAAAAGCGGACTTTTCCACCGATATGGCGGCATAAAGGGGTACTTCGTTTCATAAAAATGCTCCACGTCTCCAATCTGCTTTGTATTTGATAATAAGACAAGGCTGTGCAATAATTGATTTATATATGTAAGAAAAGCAAAATTCTTCGCAAAAGCCTGGGGCGCGGCGCGCAGAGCGCCATTGTAAACGGCGGGGACAGGGTGTAAAATCACCGTATATGCCCTTGAGAGGACAAATGTATTTTGTGCAGATAGGAAAATTTCGTTTACTACCGAATTACCACTTTACTTTGCTAATAAAATAAATTAAAATAGACCGCAACAACGATGCCCAACAGGGCCGGGAGGGATACCATGGAACTGGATCTGAACATGCTGCGGCCGCAGGAGCGGCTTTCCCTGCGCTTGCGGATGCGCTATGAGCAAGCGGGCTTTCGCAAGTACCACATGGGCCGGTTTGAAGAGTACGGGCTTTACCGGGAGAACCGCCGTTTTTTGTCCAGCGAACAGGTCATCACCTTCACGGATCTGGACGGACGGCTGCTGGCCCTCAAGCCGGACGTGACCCTTTCCATTGCCAAAAACGCTCCGGTGGAGCCGGGAATGTGCGGCCGGTTCTACTATCTGGAAAACGTGTACCGGCCCGGCGGGGAGAGCCATACCTTCCGGGAGATCAGCCAGATGGGCCTGGAGTGCATCGGCGCCGTGGACGGCGCCGTCACGGCGGAGGCTGTGTCTCTGGCCATGGAGAGCCTGGCGCTGACAGAGCAGGACTTCGTGCTGGAGCTGAGCCACATGGGCTTTGTCACCGGCCTTTTTGACGCGGTGGGCGCGCCGGAGGAGGCCCGGGGGCGGCTTTTGCAGTGCATCCGGGATAAAAACGTTCACGAGCTGCGCAAGGCCGCCGCGGCGGCGGGCCTGCCCGCCCGGGGGACAGACGCGTTGTGCCGCACGGCAGAGCTGAACGGACCGTGGGAGCAGGTGCTCGCCCAGGCGGAGCCCCTGGCCCTGAACGCTCCCATGGGCACGGCACTGGCGGAGCTGCGGGAGGTCTGTACCGCACTGGAAGGGCGGGGGCAGACGGCGGACCTGCGGCTGGACCTTTCTTTGGTCAACGATCTGGACTACTATAACGGCCTGGTATTCCAGGGGTACTTGCAGGGCATCAGCGGCGCGGTGCTCCGGGGCGGACAGTACGACCCCCTGGCAGAGCAGTTCCGCCCCGGCGCCCGGGCCATCGGCTTTGCGCTGTATCTGGATGCCCTGGAAAATCTGGACGAGGCCCGCCCCGGCGTGCAGCGGGAGATGCTCAGCGTGGCGCTGCCCAAGGGCCGCCTGGGCGACAAGGTGTACGACCTTCTCTCGGGCGTGGGGTGCGGCTGCCCGGAGGGGTATGCCGACAGCCGCCGTCTGGTGGTGGAAAACCCCGCCGCCGGCATCCGGTATTTCCTGGTGAAGCCCAGCGACGTGGGCATTTATGTGGAGCGCGGCGCGGCGGACATCGGCATCGTGGGCAAGGATATCCTCTCCGAGTCCGGAGCCGACGTCTATGAGCTGCTGGATACGGGCCTTGGCCGGTGCCGCATGTGCGTGGCGGGACCCAAGGACTTTACGGACGACCCGGGCCGGACGCTGCGGGTGGCCACCAAGTTCCCCCGCATCGCCCGGGACTATTACGCAGCCCAGGGCCGGGACATCGATATCATCAAGCTCAACGGCTCCATCGAGCTGGCGCCTATTCTGGGACTGAGCGATGTGATCGTGGATATTGTGGAGACGGGCACCACCCTGCGGGAAAACGACCTGAAGGTCATCACGGAGTTCATGCCCATCTCCGCCCGGCTCATCGCAAACCGCTCCAGCTACCTGTTCAAGCGGCAGGCCATCGATACTCTGGTAAGGAAACTGGCGGAGGTGACGGAACAGTGATCCCCATTTACAAATTGCGCGACCTCTCCCCGGCCCAGATCCTCAACCGGGACATCCGGCAGGAGGCGGACGTGAGCGCGGCGGTGGACGCGGTGCTCGCAGACGTGCGGCAAAACGGCGACGAAGCGCTGCGCCGCTATACCCGGCAGTTTGACGGCGCGGCGCTGGACGCCCTGGAGGTGACGGCGGAAGAGATCGAGGCCGCCTGGGCGCGGCTGGACGAACCGTTCCGGCAAACCCTTGAGCAGGCGGCGGAGAACATCCGCGCCTTCCACAGCCGCCAGGTGCACCGGGACTTTGTGCTCACCGACCGGCCCGGCGTGGTCATGGGCCAGCGGTATACCCCCATCGCCCGGGTGGGCGTGTGCGTGCCCCGGAGCCCGGAGGCGTTCCCCTCCACCATTTTGATGAACGTGATCCCCGCCCGCATCGCCGGTGTGGAGGAGATCGTGGTGGTGACCCCGCCGGACCCGGCGGGCCGCATCAGTGACGAGGCATTGGCGGCGGCAAAGATCGCCGGGGCGGACCGCATCTTCAAGATCGGCGGCGCCCAGGCGGTGGCGGCCCTGGCCTACGGCACCGAGAGCGTCCCGGCGGTGGACAAGATCGTAGGACCCGGCGGCATCTATGTGGCCACTGCCAAGCGCAAGGTGTTCGGCCTGGTGGGCATCGACATGATCGCAGGCCCCAGCGAGATATTGGTGGTGGCGGATGAGCATGCCGACGCCCACTGCGTGGCGGCGGACCTTCTGTCCCAGGCGGAGCACGACGTGCGCGCCTGCGCTGTGCTGGTGACCACCAGCGAAGTCCTTGCCCGGGCGGTGCAGCGGGAGTTGGAGACGCAGTCCGCAGCGCTCCCCCGGCGGGACATTGTGGAAAAAGCCCTTGCCGGCGGCGGGAAGATCCTGCTTGCGGACAGTCTGGAGGAGGCGGTGGCGGCGGCCAACCGCATCGCCCCGGAGCACCTGGAGCTTTGCGTGCAGGACCCCTTCGCCCTGCTGCCCCTGGTGAAAAACGCAGGCAGCGTCTTTTTGGGCGCCAGCGCCCCGGAGGCGTTGGGCGACTACTTTGCCGGCCCCAACCACACCCTGCCCACCTCCGGCACCGCCCGGTTTTCCAGCCCCCTGGGGGTGGACGACTTCTGCAAGCGGTCCAGCTTTCTCTACTATTCTCCCCAGGCCCTGGCCGACGCGGCGCCCCGGATCGCGGAGTTTGCCCGGCGGGAGGGACTGGAGGCCCACGCCCGCTCCGTGTGTGCCCGGGCGCAGCAGAATAAGGAGGTACAGCCATGAGCCAGTTTTTATCCCCGGAGGCGGCGCGTCTTGCGCCCTATACCCCCGGCGAGCAGCCCCGGGATCAGCAATACATCAAGCTCAACACCAATGAAAGCCCGTTCCCGCCCTCTCCTGCGGTGGCGGCGGCCGTGGCCGGGGCGGATGCCCAGGCTTTGCAGCTCTACTCCGACCCCACCTGCGCTGCCCTGCACCGCGCCATCGCCCGGTATTACGTCGTGGAAGAAGAAAACGTGCTGGCGGGCAACGGCTCCGACGAGATATTGGCCTTTGCGTTCCGGGCCTTCTGCGGCACCGGCCGCCCGGCGGTCTACGCCGACGTGACCTACGGGTTCTATCAGGCCCACACGGCGCTCTTTGGCCTGGAGAGCGTCCGGGTGCCGCTGCGGGAGGACTTTTCCCTGGCGGTGGAGGACTACATGTCCGCCCAGGGAACGGTGTTCATTGCAAATCCCAACGCCCCCACGGGCCTTGTCCTGCCGCCCAGTGAGATCCGGCGGCTGCTGGAGGCGGACCGGGAGCGGGTCGTGGTGGTGGACGAGGCCTATGTGGACTTCGGCGCCGAGAGCTGCGTGCCCCTCATCGGGGAGTACGACAACCTTCTGGTGGTGCAGACCATGTCCAAAAGCCGCTCCCTGGCCGGCGGACGGGTGGGCTTTGCCATTGGCTGCCCGGCCCTCATCGAAGACCTCAACCGGGTGAAGTACAGCTTCAACCCCTATAACGTCAACCGCATGTCCATGGCGGCGGCTGCGGCGGCCATGGAGGACAAGGACTACTTTGCCCGCTGCTGCGCCGCCATCCGGGAAAACCGTGCCTGGACGGCCTCGGCTCTGGAGGCCCTGGGCTTTTCCGTGCTGCCCTCGGCGGCCAACTTCCTCTTTGCAAAGCACCCCCGGCTGGAGGGGCAGGCCCTGTATCAGGCACTCAAGGCCCGGGGCATCCTGGTGCGCTGGTTCGACGGGCCCCGTACCCGGGACTTTGTCCGCATCACCGTGGGCAGCCGTCCGCAGATGGAGGCGCTGGCCGCGGCGGTGCGGGACATACTGGCATAAAGGAGGGACTTCTATGCGATCTGCAACTTTGGAGCGCAAGACGGCGGAGACGAGCATCTCCCTGACGCTGGACCTGGACGGCGCCGGCGCGGGGAAGATCGATACCGGCTGCGGCTTTCTCGACCACATGCTCACCCTCTTTGCCCGCCACGGGGACTTTGACCTGACGCTCACCTGCCGGGGCGATACCCAGGTGGACGACCACCACACGGTGGAGGATGTGGGCATCGTGCTGGGCCAGGCGTTCGCCAAGGCTCTGGGAGACAAGCGGGGCATCCGGCGCTATGGACAGAGCCTGCTTCCCATGGACGAGACGCTGGTGCTGGTGGGCTGCGACCTCTCCGGCCGGGACTATCTGGGCTGGGCCGTGACGCTGCCCGCCGCCAAGGTAGGCACCTTTGATACGGAGCTTGCCAAGGAATTCTGGCTGGGCTTTGTGCGCAATTGTCCCGGTGCGCTGCACTTCCATCAGCTTTCCGGGGAAAATACCCACCACATTTTGGAAGCGTGCTTCAAGGGCGCGGGCCGGGCGCTGAAAGAGGCGGTGGCCCCGGACGAAAAGCACGCCGGGGAGATCCCCAGCACCAAGGGCCTTTTGTAAGGAGGAACGTCATGATCGCCATTGTGGACTACGGAGTGGGCAACCTCTTTTCCCTGCGCTCCAGCCTGCGCTATCTGGGCCTCGGAGCGGAGGTGACTGCCGACGCCGATATCCTGCGCCGGGCAGACCGGATCATTTTGCCCGGCGTGGGCGCCTTTGCGGACGCCCGGGCCCGGCTGGACGATACCGGCCTGACGCCATTGCTGCTGGAGGAGGCGGAGCGTAAGCCGCTGCTCGGCATCTGCCTTGGGATGCAGCTGCTCTTTGAGCGGAGCTTTGAGTATGGCGAGCACCCGGGATTGGGGCTCCTTGGCGGCGAAGTGGCGCCGCTGAAAGAAGACCTGACAGACCCGGTGTGCAAGGTGCCCCACATGGGGTGGAACAGTCTGGACATCCTGCGGCCGGACCCGCTTTTGAAGTATGTGGAGCCGGGGGAATCGGTGTACTATGTCCATAGCTACTACGCCCGCCGCTGCGCCGAGAGCACCCTGGCCGTCTCGCAGTACGGCGGCGTGGCCGTCACCGGCGCGGTGCGCCGGGGGAACGTGTGGGGCACCCAGTTCCACCCGGAAAAGTCCGGGGACACGGGACTGCGGATCCTGAAGGCGTTCGGAGAGCTGTAAGGAGGGAGCAACATGCAGATTTTTCCCGCCATCGACCTGCGGGGCGGACAGGTGGTGCGGCTGTACCAGGGAGACTACGACCAGATGACCGTCTACGGCGCCGACCCCTGTGCCGTGGCCCGGGACTTTCTGGCCGCCGGAGCCAGGTACCTCCATGTGGTGGATCTGGACGGCGCCCGGTCCGGCACTGCGGAAAATTTTGAGAGCATCGCCGCCCTGGTCCGCCAGGGAGGGCTTTTCGTCGAAGTGGGCGGCGGCATCCGCACCCAAGCGCGCATCGAGCAGTACCTGGAGCTGGGGGTGGACCGGTGCATTTTGGGAACCATCGCCGTGAAGGACTTCAACTTTACAAAGGAGATGGCCCGGCGCTATGGAGCGCACATCGCCGTGGGCGTGGACGCCCGGGACGGGTATGTGGCCGTCAGCGGCTGGGAAGAGCGCACGGCGGAGCGGGGCGTGGACTTCTGCCGCCGGCTCCGGGACGCGGGCGTGGGCACCGTCATCTATACGGACATCTCCCGGGACGGGGCGGAGCAGGGAACGAACCTGCCCCTCTATGAAGAATTGGTCAAGATCGAGGGCTTGTCCATCACCGCCTCCGGCGGAATCTCCGGATTGGAGGAGCTGCGGCAGCTGCGGGACATGGGGGTGGACGCCGCCATTTTGGGCAAGGCCCTCTACACGGGACGGCTGGATCTCGAAACGGTTTTAAAGGAGGAGGGCCTGTGTTAGCCAAGCGGATCATTCCCTGCCTGGACGTGAAGGACGGCCGGGTGGTCAAGGGCACCAATTTCCAGGGGCTGCGGGACATGGCGGACCCGGTGGAGATGGCCCGGTTCTATAACGCTGCCGGCGCGGACGAGCTGGTGTTTTACGATATCACCGCCTCCGCCGAGGGCCGGGCTCTGTTTACGGACATCCTGCGTGCCGTGGCCTCCGAGGTGTTCATCCCCCTGACGGTGGGCGGTGGCATCCGCAGCCTGGAGGATTTCGACCGGGTTTTAAAATGCGGGGCGGACAAGGTGAGCGTCAACTCCGGCGCCATCGCGGACCCTGATTTGATCGGCGCTGCGGCCAAGCGGTACGGGGACCAGTGTGTGGTGCTCAGCATGGACGTCAAGCGGGTGGACGGCGAGTTCCGCCTCTTTGCCAAGGGCGGCCGGGAGGACACGGGCATCGACGCCCTGAACTGGGCCGTGCGGGGCGTGGAGGCAGGCGCCGGGGAGATCGTCCTCAACTCCATCGACACCGACGGCGTGAAGCAGGGCTTCGATCTGGAGATGCTGGACGCTCTGGCGGCACGGGTGGACGTGCCCATCGTGGCCAGCGGCGGCGCCGGGAAGATGGAGGACTTTGCAGCCCTCTTCACCCATCCCGGCATGGACGCAGGGCTGGCCGCCTCCATTTTCCATACCCGCCAGGTGGAGATCCGGGCGCTCAAGGAATTTCTGCGGGACCGAGGCGTAGCCGTGCGGCTGTAAAAATCGTGTAGATTTTGATACAAATTGTAATATTGCGACGGAGATATACGATATGGAGTTGAAATTTGACGAAAATGGGCTGATCCCGGCCATTGTCCAGGACCACTATACCAAGGAGGTACTGACCCTGGCGTATATGAACGCCGAGAGCCTGGCCATCACCATCGACGAGGGCCGCACCTGCTTTTGGAGCCGCAGCCGCCAGGAATTGTGGCGCAAGGGGGAGACCTCCGGCAACGTGCAGCGTGTGGTGTCCATCACCGCCGACTGCGACGCCGACGCCCTGGTGGTGGAGGTGGTGAAAGACGGCCCCGCCTGCCACACGGGAGCGGAGAGCTGCTTTTTCCAGCCGGTGTATCTTTCCCCGGAGCTGAAGGCCTTCAGCTATGAGGGGCTTTACCGGCTCATCCAGGGCCGGAAGACGGAGCCCAAGGAGGGCAGCTACACCAGCTACCTTTTTGAAAAGGGACTGGACAAGATCCTCAAGAAGGTGGGCGAGGAGTGCACGGAGGTCATCATCGGCGGCCGCAAGGAGGATAAGGCGGAGACCATCTACGAGATCGCGGACCTTACCTACCATGTGATGGTGCTGATGGTGCAGATGGGCATCTCCGTGCAGGACATCACGGCGGAGCTGGAAAAGCGCCATGTGGTGGACCACAAGGTCAAGCAGGAGCGGATGCAATGAAGAAGACGCCCTGGTGCTGCTCTGTCCACAACCACGCGGACTTTTGCGACGGACACGACCCTCTGCCGGCTATGGCTGACGCAGCCAGTGCACAAAATATCCAATATTTTGGCATTTCCTGCCATGCCCATACCCCCATCCCCTCCGATGCGGGGGCGGTGCTGCCCCGGGACATGACCGCCTACCGCACGGCCATCGAGGCGGTGCGGGCGGCGTACGCCGGGCGGATGGAGGTGCTTGCAGGCATCGAGTGGGACAGCTGGTCGGATGTGACGCCGGAGGGCTTTGACTACTGGATCGGCAGCGTCCACTACCAACGCTCGCCGGAGGGGATCTACTATGCGGCGGACTGGAGCCAGGCGCAGTTTGCCGCCTGCCGGGACGAACTGTTCAGAGGAGATGCCCTGGCGGTGGCAGAGGGCTATTTCCGGGAGGTGGGCCGGGTGGCGGAGAAAAAGCCTACCATCCTGGGCCACATCGACCTCATCACCAAGCTCAATGCCGGCAACCGCTTTTTTGATGAGGAGGCCCCCCGGTATCGCGCCGCGGCCCTGGAGGCACTGCACCGTGCGGACCCGGCCAAAACACTTTTGGAGATCAACACCGGGGGCGTCTCCCGGGGATACCGGACTGCTCCCTACCCGGCTCTCTTCCTGCTGCGGGAATGGCGGGCTATGGGGGGCCGCGTCATCCTCACCGCCGACGCCCACTGTAAAGAGCATCTGCTTTTCGGCTATGACCAGGCGGCGGAGCTGGCCAGGGCGGCTGGATTCACGGAGTCGGCGGTGCTGACCTCCGCCGGGGCGGAACCCTGCCCGCTGGGGTGAGAACGTCAGGAAAAAAGCCGCCCGCGGGGCGGCTTTTTCGGCGCTTTGCCGCTTGAGCCTGGAGGCCTGGCCTGCTACAATGTGAAAAAAACAACAGGTGAGGCAGGAAAGCACAATGTACAAAACGGTGATTTTCGATCTGGACGGCACATTATTGAATACTATTGAAGATCTGGCCGGGGCGGGCAACTGGGTCTGCCGGAAAAACGGCTGGCCGGAGCACTCTGTGGAGGAGTTCCGGCATATGGTGGGCCACGGCATCCCCAACCTGGTCTCCCGCTTTTCTCCGGCCGACTGTCAGGATGAAGCCCGGCTGAAGGAGACGCTGGCGGAGTTCAGCCGGTATTACGGCGCCCACAACCTGGATAAGACGGCTCCCTATGACGGCATTCCGGCGCTGCTGGAGCGGCTGAGGGCACAGGGCGTGTGCCTTGCGGTGTATTCCAACAAGGCCGACGATTTCAGCCAGGTCATCATCCGCCACTTTTTTGACGGGGTGTTCCATCTGGTACGGGGCAAGCTGCCCGGCGTGCCGGTGAAGCCGGACCCCACCGGCGTGGAGCAGATCCTCTCACAGCTGGGGGCGGAAAAGGCGGAGACGCTCTTTGTGGGAGACAGCGCCGTGGATATCCACACAGCCCACAACGCGGGGCTTCGCGCCTGCGGCGTCACCTGGGGGTTCCGGGGCCGCGGGGAGCTGGCGGACGCCGGGGCGGACTTCCTGGCTGACACGGTGCTGGAGCTGGAGCGCTGTATTTTACAGATGTAAACGAAAAAACAGGACGGGAGCAAGTTCCCGCCCTGTTTTTTTCTGCAGCATATTCAGCCGTCCCAGCCGGGAGTCACGGCGTTTTCGTGGTCGGTCAGGTCGCCGTCCGTATCGTGGACCCGGGCGTTGTCCAGCATTTCCCCATAGGAAACACCGCCCTCCTCCACGGACCGCTTCATGGCACGGCCGGCGTTCTCGGCGGTGTCTGTCATGTCATCCACGCCTTTTTCCACGCCGTCCACCGCGTCCTTCACGCCGTTTTCGGCGTCCTTGACCGCGTCCTCCGTACCTTGCACCACATCCTCCGTACCCTGGGCCACATCGCCCATGATGCCGTCGCCGTGGGTATTGTCCTTGCCGTCCGTGCCGTTGAGAACGGCGTCGTTGGCATTGTTGGAGTCGTTTTTCTGATCATTGCCGCAGGCGGTCACCGACAGAGCCAGCAGCGCCGCGCTCAAAAGCGCAATCATTCTTTTCAAGGTATATGCTCCTCCTTTTCCGGGAAGAATCGTTGCGCGATACCCAATGGATAGTGTTTGCGCCGCGCGCCCGTTTAGAAGCGGAAAAAAATGAAAAAAGGACTTGCATTTTGCCAGACGGTATGCTATAACAATATCAGTAATTATTACTGATAAGGAGACGGGATATGCAGCAGCGACGATTCTCCCATCAAAGGGAGCAGATCTATGAGGCTGTCTGCGCCACGGATACCCATCCCACCGCAGAGATGGTGTACGAGCGTCTCAAACCTGAAATGCCCCGCCTGAGCCTGGGAACGGTTTACCGGAACCTGCGGCAGATGGCGGCGGAGGGACGGCTGGTGGAGCTGGAGGGGCCGGTGGCGCGGTTTGACGCCAACGTCTCGCCCCATGCGCATTTCCGCTGTCAGCGGTGCGGCACCGTGTCGGACGTGGCCGTTCCCTATGATGCCGCGCTGGATACGCTGGCGGCGGGGGACGGGCGGATCGTCCGGGGGCACAGCCTTTGTTTTTATGGGATTTGTCCTGCCTGTGGGGCGGAGCAAACTTGATTTAAATTTTTGAAAGGGGAAAAAGACATGGAACTGAAGGGCAGCAAGACGGAGGCCAATCTGTGGAAGGCGTTTGCCGGGGAGTCCCAGGCCCGCAACAAGTACGACTATTTCGCAAGCCAGGCCAAGAAGGACGGCTATGAGCAGATCGCCGCCATTTTCCAGGAGACGGCGCTCAACGAAAAGGAGCATGCCAAGCTGTGGTTCAAGGCCCTCTCCGGCATCGGCACCACCGAGGAGAACCTGGTGGCCGCAGCCGCCGGCGAGAACGAGGAGTGGACCCAGATGTACGCTGAGATGGCCCGCACTGCCGAGGAGGAGGGCTTCCTGGCTCTGGCCGCTCAGTTCGAGGGCGTGGCCAAGATCGAGAAGACCCACGAAGAGCGCTATTTGAAGCTGCTGGACAACCTGAAGAAGGGCGAGGTCTTCAAGAAGGGCGAGAAGGTCATGTGGTTCTGCCGCAACTGCGGCCACGTGGAGATCGCCGAGAGCGCTCCCGCCGTGTGCCCCGTGTGCAAGCATCCCCAGGCCTACTTCCAGGTGAAGGCCGAGAACTATTGATCCCAGCGGAGCCGCCGGCCCATGCCGGCGGCTCTTTTTTTGTGAAAATCGGTAAAGTACTGAAAAAAACACAAAACAGCCCGTATAGAATGGGGGGAAAATGGTCTAAACTACCAAATGAAAAGCTTCAGGCCTGGGGAAAATTTTAAATGTTTGTGAAAAACGCCGTTGACGCGGCCAACAAAAGCAGGTATGATATATCTAGTAATTTGACTTGCTATGCGAAGCTGTTCAGTCTGACTTGGTATAGAAAAGGAGAGCTGCATCATGTATACTCAGAATGTCACCGTTAACAACGAAGTAGGTCTGCACGCGAGACCTGCCACATTCTTTATTCAGAAGGCCAACGAGTTCAAGAGCGGGATTTGGGTGGAGAAGGAAGACCGCCGCGTCAATGCCAAGAGCCTGCTGGGCGTTTTGTCCCTGGGCATTGTGAAGGGCACCACCATCACACTGATCGCTGACGGTGACGACGAGGAAACTGCAGTCAACACCCTGGTGGAGCTGGTCAAGGACAACTTCGGCGAATAAGATTCCATATACCCTGTAAGAGGCTCCGCAGTCTGCGGAGCCTCTTTTTTTCCATCCGCTGGAGCGGTGAAAGGAGAGGGCCATGACAAAAGAAGAGCTGCGGCAAAAGGCCAACGACCTGCCGCTGGTGCCCGGCGTGTACCTCATGATGGACAAGACCGGAAAAGTGATCTATGTGGGCAAGGCGAAGAAGCTGAAGAACCGGGTGAGCCAGTATTTTCAGGAAAGCGCCTCCCACACGGCCAAGACCCGGCAGATGGTCTCTCAGGTGGATCATTTCGACACGATCTTCGTCACCAGCGAATTTGAGGCATTGGTGCTGGAAAACTCCCTCATCAAGCGCCACAGCCCCAAATATAACATCCTGCTCAAAGACGACAAGGGCTATCCCTTTGTGCGCCTTTCCCGGGAGCCATACCCCCGCTTTACGCTGGCCAACCGCTATGCCAATGACTCTGCCCGCTACTTCGGCCCCTTCGGCGGCCGGTATGAGACCCGACAGGCTCTGGATGCGGTGTTTGCCGCGCTGCGCCTGCCCACCTGTTCCCGCCGTTTCCCCCGGGACATCGGCGCCGAACGGCCGTGCCTCAATTTCCACATGGGCCGGTGCGACGGCTTCTGCCGCCCGGAGATGACGGCGGAGGAGTACAACCGCCGCATCGACCAGGCCTGTCAGCTGCTGGAGGGCAAGTCCCGCCAGCTGCTGCGGGACATGACGGCGGAGATGGAGGCGGAGGCGGAGGCGCTGCACTTTGAGCAGGCAGCTGCCATCCGGGACCGGATCAACGCCATCGGCGCCCTGAGCAAAAAGCAGACGGTCATTGCGGGCCTGTGCGCCGACACGGATATCTGGGGGCTGTACCGGGGTGCGGGCAAGTGCTGCTATGCGGTGCTGCATATGGAAAACGGGAATCTCACCGGCCGGGAGACGGAGCTTTTTACCGCCCCCATCGAGGAAGAGGAGGCGGAGATGCTCTCGGCGCTCACCGCACAGTATTACCTGCCCCGGGCGGTGCTGCCCCACGAGATCTTGCTGCCGGTGGACACAGGGGAGTGCGAGGACCTCTCGGAAGTGCTGACCCGCCGGGCCGGACACAAGGTCTGGGTCCATGTGCCCCAGCGGGGAGAGAAGGCGGACCTGAGAGATATGGCCCAGCGCAACGCCGCGGAGGAGGCCGAACGCGCCACCACGGCCGAGGAGCGGGTGGCCCATACGCTGACGCTGCTGGCCAGCCTGCTGGGACTGGGGGAGCCGCCCCGGCGCATGGAGTCCTTCGATATCTCCAACACGGGAAAGAGCGACATCGTGGCGTCCATGGTGGTTTACAGCGGCGTCAGGCCCCTGCGCTCGGCTTACCGTCGTTTCCGCATCAAGGAGCTTCAGGGCCACCCGGATGACTATGCCTCCATGCAGGAGGTGCTGCGCCGCCGGATCCAGCGGGCGGCGGACGGAGATGAGAAATTCCTGCCGCTGCCGGACGTCTTTTTGATCGACGGCGGCCAGACCCATGCCGCCGCGGCCCAGGAGGTGGCGGACCAGTTCGGCGTGACGGTGCCGGTATTCGGTATGGTCAAGGACGACCGCCACCGGACCCGGGCGCTGGTGACGCCCCAGGGCCGGGAGATCGGCCTGACGGCCAACCCGGCGGTGTTCTCCCTTATCGGACAGATCCAGGAGGAGACCCACCGCTTTGCCATCACCTATCACCACGAAAGCCATACCCGCAGCACATTGCGCTCCGCCCTGGACGACATCCCCGGCGTGGGCCCCAAGCGCAAGGAAGCCCTGCGCCGTGCGCTGGGGCCCGTGAAGGCCATTCGGGAAGCAGACGTGGAGACACTGGCGGCCATCGTACCCCGGCCCACGGCGGAGGCAGTATACCGCCACTTTCATCCCGCGCAGCCGTAAGGCGCGCGGGATGTTGCTGTTTTGACGGAGTGCCTCGTCTCTTTTGTGTAAAAAAAGTAAAAATTCACCGACATCGACAACAGATTGCGTTTTGTATACAGGTGGAAAACTATATGTTGTGCCAATGCTCGATGCATACGATTTGTGAAAAATGTCGAGGGGAAATTTGTTGAATTTATACAGGAATATTTGTATAATAAAAAAATAGTAAATATAATCGAATGGTGTATTCGGATGGTCGGACGGAGGACTGAGCCGATGGGGTTTTGTCTGAGCCTTTGCGGCTTTGGCCTGTTTTTTCTCAGCGATTATAATGACTGGCGGCTGGGCCGAAAAGGGCTGAAGCTCTGCTTCCCCCTGGGGGCGCTGCTGCTGGCACTTGGCACGGTCCTGGAGGCCCGCCAGGGGACGCCCCTGGTCCACGGGTGGCTGCGGGGCCTGCTTTTCGCGCTTGGGGCGCTGTTTTTCCTCCTGGAGATCTATACGCTGTTTTTTGCCCTGCCGGTGGGGGCCTCCTATGCAAGTCCGGGGGAAGGACGCCCGGCCTGCACCACGGGGGTATATGCCCTGTGCCGCCACCCTGGGGTGTTGTGGTTTGCGGGGCTGTATGGGTGCCTTGCCCTGGCTGCGGGGCTGCCGATGTGGGAGGCGGCAGCGCTGAGCGCTTTGAACGTGGGGCTGGTGGTCTTTGAGGACCGGTGTGTGTTTCCGGCGCGGCTGGAGGGGTATGGGGCCTATCAGGCTGCCACGCCCTTTCTGGTGCCCAACAGGGCCAGCATCCGCGCCTGTTGGAAAATCAAATGAGGGGGTGAGTCCATGCGCTTTGAAGATAAGCTGAAAAAGTGTTCCCGGGAGCAGCTGTGGCAGGAGTACTGCGGCTTTTTGGATATGAGCCTGGCGGATTACATGTACACACAGCGGCGATTGATGGAAGAGCAGCTGACGCTTTGGAGCGCAAGCGGACTTGGAAAGCTGCTGCTGCGGGGAAAGCAGCCCCGCACGCTTGAGGAGCTGCGCCAGTGCCTGCCCCTGACCACCTATGCCGACTATGCCGACGTGCTGCTGCCCAAGCGCGCGGAAATGCTGTGCGCAGAGCCGGCCGTGTGGATCCAGACCACCTGGGAGGGGGGGCTGCGTCCCATTAAGCTGGCGCCCTACACCCGCAGCATGCTGGATACCTACCGGCACAATCTGCTGGCCACCATGATGATGGCCACCGCCCGGAAAAAGGGAGAATTTGATCTCAAGGCCGGCGACCGGATTCTGTACGGCGGCGCTCCGCTGCCCTATGCCACGGGACTGATGCCCTCGCTTTTCGACGAGGACATCCACTTCACCTGGCTGCCGGACTCCAATACCAATTCCGATCTGAGCTTCAGCCAGCGGATCAAAAAGGGCTTCGCCATGGCCATGGGCGGCGGCGTGGACTTTTTCTTCGGCATCGGCTCCGTGGCCAACTACATCACCGAGAGCTTCGGAAAGAGCAGCGGAGGCGGCGGCCACCACATGAAGGTGTCGCCGGGCAATGCGGTGCGCTATCTGAGAGCCAAATACGTAAGCCGCCGGGACGGCCGCCTCATCACACCGGGGGACGTGTTCCGGCTCAAGGCGTTTTTCTTCGCCGGGACCGACGCCAAGTGCTATCGGGACCGGCTGACCCGGGCGTGGGGCATCGCTCCGGTGGAGCTGGCCGCAGGCACGGAATCCACCTGCATCGGCGCGGAGAACTGGGAGCACCGGGGCATGGTGTTTTTCCCGGATGCGTGCTTTTACGAGTTTATCCCTGAGTCGGAGATGCGCCGCAATCTGGCTGATCCCTCCTACCAGCCGCGTACCTGCCTGATGGATGAGATCCAGGCGGGGGAGACATACGAGCTGGTGCTCTCCGTGCTCCACGGCGGTGCGTTCATGCGCTACCGCATCGGAGACATGTACCACTGCCTTACCGCCGGGAGCGGTCAGCTTCCCCGGCTGACCTTTGTGGACCGGGTGCCGGACGTGATCGATATCGCGGGCTTTACCCGGATCACCGCCTCCTCCATGCAGGAGGTGATCCGCCTGAGCCGCCTGGAACTGGGAGACTGGGTGCTGAAAAAGGAGTTCAACGAAAAGGACGACCCCTTCCTGCACATGTACCTGGAGCTGCCGCCGGACGCCCAGGCCAGCGAGGTAGTGACCCGCACGGTGCTGACGGAGCACCTGAGCCTGTATTTCAAATATTTCGACAGTGACTACGGCGACCTGAAGAAGCTTTTGAACATGGAGCCGCTGCAGATCACCATTCTCAAATACGGCACCATCGCCGCCTACGAGCAGAAGATCGGTACCCGCCTGCCCCGGATCAACCCCGGCATGCTGGATGTCGTGGGTCTTCTGCGTCAGCAGGCGGACGGCGGGATGGAAGGGAGGTCGGCGCTGTGAGCGACATCCCCTTCCTCTTTATCAACATCACGGTCTTCAGCTGCTTTTTGCTGATGTTCGTCACGTTCCTGGCCACCAAAAAGACGCCGGAGATCTGGGCGTTTCTCGCGGTGCTGCTGGACGCCATTTTGTGGTCCGGCGGCGCGATCCTCATGCGGGTGCAGATGTGGCCGGGCATGAATTTCTGGTACAAGGTGTCCCTGGTGGCCCTGTTCAGCATGGAATTGTTCTTTTACTTTTTCGTGCACACCTTCTCCAGGCGGAAAGGGCGGTTTTTGCTGGCGGTGTTCACCATCTGGACACTGGCCATCATCCCCGGCACAGTCAGCGGCTTTTACCTCAAGCCGCCCACGCCGGTGGTCATGCCGGATGGTTCCACCCTCTTTACTTACAGCTTGGACTGGCACATCGTCATCCCCTGCATCATGTTCGTGGCCATCATCGGCGCAACGGCGGTGATGCTCCTGCAGGTCATGCGGGAACAGGGCGTCCACTCCCCGGGCATCCAGGTCATCATTTACGGCGGACTGGTGATGCTGGCGGGCAATCTGCTGCAGGTGGGCCTGCCGGGCAATACGTTCCCCTTTGATGCCCTGTCCGGCATCATATTCGCGGCCCTTTTGATGTATGCGCTCTATAAGCGCCGGATGTTCCGGCTGACGCTGGTGGTGTCCCGGTCCCTTTTGACGCTGGTGCTGGCGGTGATCTGCATCATGGCTGCCGCCAACTTCATCTCCCCCATGTATCTTTTTGCCGAGCAGACCCTGGGACTGGGGGAGCGCTCCGCCACCACGGTGGTGTCCGTGGCATTTGCCGGCTTGCTGGGCGCCACGTATATCCTCATGCGGCGGCTGCTGGAATCCATGTTTACCCGGGAGGAGCAGCAAAGCCGCCTGGTGAAGAACTTCTCCGCGGAGGTCTCTCAATCCCTGAGCACCGCGGACATCATGGAGAAAATGGGACAGGTGGTGTCCCGGGAGATCCCCATCGAGCAGATGTATATCTGCCTGCTGGAGGGGGACAACTACCAGGCCCGCTACTGCTCCAGCCCCCTGGCCACACTGTCGTTTTCCATTTCCAAGGACAGTCCCCAGATCGCCTACCTCAAAGAGCAGGAAAATTACCTCATTGTGGGCGAGTTCCAGAACAGCCCCAGGTATCTGTCCGTCTGGGAGGCGGAAAAGGAGCTGTTCCGCCGGCTGAACATCGACTGCGTGGCCGCTATGCGGGACGGAGACGAGATCGTGGGACTGCTGCTGCTTTCCGCCAAGGAGCGGGGCAGGAATTTCAACGCCGTGGAGATCGGATTTTTGGAGACGGTCAGCTCCATCGCGTCCATCGCCATGAAAAACGCCGCGCTCTATGAGAAGATGTTCCGGGAGGCCCGGATCGATCCGCTGACCGGCGTGTACAACTACCGCTTCTTTGTGGAGCAGCTGGAAGAGCAGTTCCTCTCCTGCGGGCGGGAATGCCTGACGCTCATGTACATCGACGTGGATGACTTCAAGCTCTATAACCAGCTCTACGGCGTTGGTGAGGGAGACGCGGCACTGTGCCGCATCGGCGAGGTCATCAGCCGCTGCACCGGCGAGAGCGGCATCGTGTTCCGCACCAGCGGCAAGGTGTTCGCCGTGCTGCTGCCTCTGCAGGATACCCAGCGGGCCAGGACCCTGGCCCGGGAGATCGAGACCCGGGTGGCCCGGATCAACCAAAAGCCCGAGCGGCAGCGGCTCAAGCCCCTGTCGGTGAGCGTTGGCATCTGCTCGGCGCCTTACGCCGCCTCCAGCGCCAAGGAACTGATGGACAACGCCGACCTTGCGGTGTACAACGCCAAGCAGGGCGGCAAGGACCAGATCGTCATTTTCCGGGGGGCCTCGGACCTGGTGCCCCAGCATCTGGCGGAGCGCACGGACGCCATTGTGGACCGCATCGAGCGGGGAGACGGAGAATATCGTTCCGCCCTGTCCATGATCTCCGCGCTGACCGCCGCCATCGACGCCAAGGACCACTATACCTACGCCCACAGCAAGAACGTGGCCCGCTACGCCGCCACGCTGGCGGTGGCCGCCGGACTCAACGACGACCAGGTGCGCACCATCTATGCCGCGGGATTGCTCCACGATATCGGCAAGATCTCCATTCCCGAAAACATCCTCAATAAGACCGGCAAGCTGGAGGATGGAGAATACCGGGTCATGAAGGACCATGTGAACAACTCCATTGAAATGATCCGCCACCTGCCGGAGATGGACTATCTGATCCCGGCGGTGCTGGGCCACCACGAGCGCTGGGACGGCAAGGGCTATCCCCGGGGCATCGCCGGGGAGGAGATCCCCGTCTCCGCCCGGTGCCTGGCCATTGCGGACGTGTTTGACGCCATGACCACAGACCGGCCGTACCGCAGGGGCCTTCCGCTGGAGTATGCGCTGGAGGAGATCCGCAAGGGCGCCGGGACCCAGTTTGACCCCTCTCTGGCCAAGACCTTCATCCAGCTGATCCGCAGCCGCAGTATTCCGCTGTCTCCCCAGGCGGCGGCCCGGAAGAGCTGAATGCCATAAGACGCAAGAAAACGCGGGCTTCCTGATGGAAGCCCGCGTTTTTTATGTTTATTCCACTTCTTTGTAGCGCAGCTTGTAGTAGCTCCACTGGCGCCACTGGTCGATCATTTCCTGCTGGGCACTGGTCAGAAGGGGGGTAATGGTGCCGTCCATGGTCATATAGGTCTTTTTCTGCACCACGGGCAGCTCCCGCCGCAGCTGGTTCAAAAAGGAGAACCAGGGGCTCTCCTCGCCCCGGCCGGTCAGCTCCAGCAGCGCGGCACCCAGGAAGCTGGCGGAGAGACGGTTGGTCTCGGGCAGATCCAGGCGCTCCACAGCGCTCTCCCAGTCCAGGACCTGGGCGGCGGCGTCGTTGGCCCAGATCACGTAGGGCGTCTCATAGGAGCACAGGGCGCTCTCACGATCATCCTCCGACAGGGCCACCTCGGAGTCCAGCTGCGCATAGGCCAGCTGGTTGTCCCCCAGATAGGGAAGGTGATCGCCCCAGAAGGCCAGCACCACCGGCTCGTCCGTCTGGGAGAAGTAGTCCACCAGACGGCCCAGCATGGCGTCGGCATCCCGGACTCCTTCGATATACACCTCCAGCATGGTGCGCACATCGTCGGTCAGCTGGGCATCCGTCTCCACCGGCGGGTACACGTAGCCCTCGCCGTACTTGTCCGCCGTGTAGGACATGTGGTTTTGGATGGTGGTGGTGTAGTTGCAAAGAAGCTCTCCCTGGGCCACGGCCTCCTCAAATTTCTCCTCAATGAAGCCGGCCATGTAGTCGTCCGTCACCCAGCGGCCCTTGTAGGCGAGGTTTTCCATCTCGTCGGCAAAGACGGTCTCCTCCGCCCCCAGCCAGTCATAGACGTTTTCCCGGTTGTAGAACCAGTCATCGCCGGGGTGGAAGAAGGAGGTGTGGTAGCCGTCGGAGGCGAACACCCGCAGCACGCTGTCCAGATCCCGGTTCACCACCCGGAACGAGGAGGTGGTGGAGGCGGAGAGGGCGTTGGTCTGCATGCCGGTGAGCACGTCGAACTCCGTGTTGGCGGTTCCGCCGGCAAAGCCGGGCACTACCACATGGCCGCTGACGGCGTGGGGATCGCTTTGAAGGGCGTGGAGGTTGGGCAGGGGATCGTTTTCCTCCGTGTAGGTAAAGGCGGGATCGTCCGTCAGGTCGGAAAAGGCCTCGTTCATCACCATGATGAGGTGCACGTCCTCTCCCTGACCGGGCTGGTCCCCGGTTTCCCAGGCGGCTGCCGCGGCTTTGTCAAAGCCTTCCGGCCGGTCGATGGGATAGGTGGTGAACTGATGGCAGAAGCAGTAGGGGAAGCCCAGCTCGTTAAAGACGGAGGGGATGTAGTAGGCGTTGGAGACCCGGAAGCTGTTGTAAAGATCATTGGATGCGTAGACCGTCAGCAGCAGGGCCACCAGAATACCCATGGAGCCGGCGGCGCCCAGCAGCCGGCCCAGCCAGCCCCGCAGACGGGCCAGGGGGAAGGGCCGGCAGCCGATGAAAAGGCCCAGGACCACCAGCGCCAAAGTGGTCAGCAGCACGACGGCGATGGTACCCATGGGATACTGGATCTCATAGGAGCTCATGGCGCTGCCCACTTCCTTCAAAAGGGCAAAGTCCCGGGGAAACACGGGCTCGTCCCGCACCTCCAGCTTGATGCGGTTGGCGATGGACAGCACGCACACGCCGAAGTTCACCAGGGCGGCGCTGAAAAACACGTTTCGGAACAGGCAGGTGAACGTCACCACCAGAAGGCCGATGGGCAGGGCGTTGAGTACGATCAAAAGAGGCTGGGCACGGAAGATATCCACAACGGTGCGCAGCGCGTTGGGCTGGCACCACAGGGCCAGCAGCGTGATGCAGCCCGACAGGGCCACCATGGCCGCCAGCGTCCCCCACAGGGGCAGCCGGGCCTTGGGCAGGGCATGTGAAGCTTTCAAAACGTCGTTCCTTTCTTGTGTTGGATGTAAGGCCTTGGGAAAACGGCAGGTCAAAAACCTGTAAAGAATATAGGATATTATACGTTTTTCTTGAAAAAATGCAAGGGGCGGGCGAAAACCGCCCCGGCAAAGGACCGAAAACTGCCAAATGAAACCAAGCGCTCCGCCGCATAGGGGGAAAAATCCTGCGGATACTATCTTTTGCCAAGGAGAGCCCTGCAATTTGAAAGAGAAAAGGAGTTTTCGATATGAAAGCAACTGGAATCGTACGGCGTATCGATGATTTGGGACGTGTGGTCATTCCCAAGGAGATCCGCCGTACCATGCGGATTCGGGAAGGCGACCCGTCACAGACAACATGGACATGGTGGGAGATGTTCTGCTTCGGAATGCTGGATCTGGCAAAAAGAACCGGTCTGGATTGTACATCGTGACGAAACCGGCGGGCTCTACCGTGGGCATTCGGGAGGGGTCATGGACCCGAAAAAACGGAAGAAGATCAAAAAACAGCCCCCGTCGGCCATTGGCCAACGGGGGCTGTTGTCTTAGTTTGCTGCTTACCAGACTACATATTCCTCGCAGAACCGCATGAGCATCACCGCCGCCTGGGCGCGGGTGGCCTGGCCCTGGGGGGTGAGGGTGCTGCCGTCGCCGGTGCCGTTGATGATCCCGGCGCCCACGGCCCACTGCATGGCGGAGATGGCATACTCACTGAGATCCGCCACATCCGTATAAGACAGGATATTGGTGTTCTCACCGATGGACACGTCATAGCCCTGCTCCTGGGCGAAGCGATACAGCATGACGGCAAACTGCTCACGGGTGATGGGGTCGTTGGTCCCAAACAGGCCGTTGCCATAACCGCCCACAATGCCCTCGCTGGCCGCCCAGCGGATGGCCTCGGAGTACCACTGGTCCTGAGGCACATCGGCAAAGTTCATGGCGTAATTGACCACGGGGCTGCCCGCCATGCGCCAGAGTATGGTGGCGATCATGGAGCGGCTGGTGGTCACATCGGGGGCAAAGGTGGTGGCACTGGTACCCGCCATCAGGCCGTGCTTGTAGACATAGCGCACCGCATCGGCATACCAGGCATTGTCGGCTATATCCGTAAAGGGCAGGGACTCCGGGGGAATTTCCCGGAAGGAGACCTGGATCTCCACCCGCCTGGCGGGCATTTTGAAGGAGTACACACTGTCACCCTCGTACTTCACATCCAGCTCCGTGCCCCGGTTGTCGGTGACGCTCAGAGTGTCCAACTCCCAGCCCTCATCGGGGGTGACGGTGAAACGGAAGGTCTCCCCTTCCTCCGCATAGGACTTCTTCGCCGTGACGGTGCCGCCCTCTACCCTGCCCGGCAGAATGACGGAATAAGTGGGGGTGGAGGAGGAATCCCCAATTACGGTGATCTGGCCGGAGACTGTACGGTCCTGGGATGGGCTGTACGCCGTGACGGTATAGGTACCCACCTGGAGGATACCGCCTGCGGGCAGCGTGATCACCCAGTCGCGATAGGTAGGCGTTCCGCTGACGGTGAATATCTGCCCCATAATGGACACCGAACCGGCGGGTGCGGTCAGCGACAAGCGGCCCGAGAGGTCGCTGCCGGTGTAAAACAGCGTAGTGGGGGTAAAGACGGGAAGCGGATTGAGGATTTCATAGCTGCCGCCCGCGCCCAGCGTGCCCCCGCCGGTGAGGCAGTTCTCATTGTCGATGGTCATGGTCACACCCCGGCCAACGGAAAGGGTCTGCCCCTGCCCGATCTCCAGGGTATTGCCGCTGGGAATGGTAACATCTTCGGAGAGGGTCACCGAAGTACCGTAGAGCTGCCCCTCGCTGCCCAGAAAAATCACGCCCTGCCAAGCATAGGTGTCATCATCCTCAATGTGAGCTATTCTTCCGGTGGCAAAGAGCATGGCGTTCCCGTCCGGACCGGTGGTAAAGGTGCCGGCTGCGCCGCTGACGCAATGAATATATCGGTCAACACCGGGGGATTCACTCTGGTAAAAAGGCGTGCCGCCGCTGCCGATACCAACGCCCTCCGTGCTGATGGCCTCAACCGTGCCGCCGGAGATGGTGACGGTGCCGCCGCTGCCGCTGCTCAAAGTGAGACTGGGGGATGTATGGCCGGAAGCGACCTTGACATTGCTGCCGACGGTGACTTGGCCGCTGCCGCCGCCGATGCCTGCGCCCCTGACGCTTTGGGCGGAGACCGTGCCGCCGGAGACGGTGATTTCGCCGCCGTTGACTTCAGGCGTATTCCGTTCGGAGACCTCTTCCACATCGTAAATCACCGCACCGCTGCCGATGCCCGCGCCATTGGTGCTTTGGGCGGAGACCGAGCCGCCCGAGATTGTGATTTTGCCGCCGCTGTAGGTTTTTTCAAAATTCACCATAGCGCTTAATGCTTCAATCATACCGCCGCCGATGCCTGCGCCGTTGGTGCTGACGGCCTCGACCGTGCCGCCGGAGATGGCAATGACGATAGCACTTCCATCGCTGTTTTCACCGCAGCCGATGCCTGCGCCGTCCGGGCTTTGGGCGAAGACCGAGCCGCCCGAGATTGTGATTTTGCCGCCGCCGCTGCTGCTGCTACTGCCGATACCCGCGCTGTATATGGGATCCGCGTCCAGATCCGCGTGCGGGGCGGTTTGGCTGGAAACGATGGCGGTGACGGTGCCACCGGAGATGGTGATGTTGCCGCTGCTGCCGCCGAAGCTGCCGCCGATGGCTGCACCCGCCCATCTGCCTGCCTTCATATCTGAAAGCAGTCCGATCGTACGGCCTGTCATGGTGGTTGCCGTCACGCTGCCGCCGGAGATGGTGATGGTGCTGTCTCTTATACAC